>NZ_RWIL01000102.1:0-73790 GCF_009764635.1 Pseudomonas sp. PB103
CCGCCCCACTGCGCGCACTTTTGGATATGTTGTGCAATTGCTTCGGCGCCGGTCGCGCCTGCGCCTGCGCACGTTCGCGGTCAAGCACCGCGTCGCCGCTGCGCTGGGTGTTGGCCAGCGGCCGACCGAGTTCACTGTCGACCAGCAATGGCGGCTGGTTCTGTGGTGTGGTGGTGTTGCTGCATGCGCTCAGTGCCAACAACAGAAACGGCGCGGCCGTACGTACATAATTGGAACCTGACCACTTCATGAAGCTTCCTTAGCGCCCTGCGCCTGATCCATGCGAACGGTTCCCGACAGAGTGCCTGCCGTATCATCGACCTTGACCTCACTTGCACGCTGCAAACGAGCCTCGACCACTTCCAGTGAAAACTGCACCGGACTGCTCAACAACCAACTGATCGCCGCATCAGCCGCAGCCTCCTCGAACGTCAACTGCCACGCGCCAGCCACGGCCTGCAATCGGTAGTGCCCAGCCAGCCCGCTGGCGTCGAGCGACTGTTGCAACGACTGTTCGAGGCTCTGCCCGGCGGGCGGGCTCGCCACCTCGCGCAACAGCAACTCCAGCGCTGCCGCCTGGGAGCGTAATTTCGGCGTTTCGGTCTGCCAGAAATCGAGCTTTTTCAGCGGCGGCTCGATCAGCAACAACCAGATCAACACGCCGCCCAGTATCAGCGCAGTACTCGCCACCATACGTTTCTCACGCAACGTGAGTGATCGCCAATGCCGCTCAATCTGCTGACGCAATTGCACCCAACGGCCTCGAGACAGCGCCAACCATTCACTCATCGTCGTTATCCATAATGGCGCCGCTGTCAGCAGACTCGGGCTCAACTTGCGCGCTCAACGTCCAGACGTTGTCATCACGCACAGCCGCCAGCCCTGCCTGACTGAGCGCCCCCGTCACCGAGCCCTCGGCGCTTGAGTGCGGCGTATCAGCGGCCAGTTCCACCTGCAAACGGCCTTGATCGAAAGTCAGCCGCTGAACACTGCCCGCCATAAAAGGCATCGCACTGGCAGCGTTTTGCACCAGATAGGAAAAACCATGATCGGCGTCCGTCGCCGCTCCACTCTGACGCGTCGCCAACTGCTGACGCGCCTGTTGCAATGGGTTGAGAATGACCGGCAACTCAGGGAACGCCTGCTTCACTCGCTGACTCATCTGCGCCTTGAGTTGCTGGCCTTGGCTGGCTTCGCGAGCCGCGTAAAGGTTCAGACCGACAACCCATACAGCCACCGCCAAGGCACAGCAAAACACTGTCCGCCCCCCGACCGGCGTGGGCTCTGCGGTTTTTTCGATGCCGCCGTGCAGCCCCCATCCGGGTGCGGCGCCAGCCCAGCGCTGATTCGCAGGTTTGTGCTCAAGCACAGCCGCAGGCATGTCGTCACCGATCCACTGCACGGCACTGCCACCGGCTAAAAGCGCCTGCAGTCGCTCGTCAACCATCGGTTCCACCGAGGCTTGCTCAGTGCTGAGGCGCAGCAACAACTGCCCGTCCAGCACGCACGCGCTGATCTGCCCGGCCAGTGGCACCGGCAACGCATAAGGCGCGGGGTAAAGACCTCGCAGCTTCAGTCGATGCCGTCTCAACAACTCACCCAATCGCTGAAGCTCAGCCTTCGCAAGCCACGCCAGATAAACATCTCCACTGCCCTCTCGAGCGCTGTGGGCGACGTGCATCTGTTCACTGCCACCGAGTATCAGCGCCTGCGCCGCACAGGCCACCGCAGCCGCTATTTTCGTCGCCGACAGCGGTGGCAGTTGCAGGCGAGTGAGCACGCTGTCTGCGGGATGAAGAAAACATTCCACAGCCTGCGCTCGAGATTCCTGCTCCAACAGCGACAACGTACTGACACCGGTCTGAATGACGCGCCCTGCCTGATCCAGGCATGCCCATTCAAACTCTGTGTGCGAGGTCAATTGATGCAGCGGCGGCAAGGCAATTCGCAAGCGACTCATGCACCGAACCTCGACCAGATCACTTTGGGCATGCCGTCCTGTGGGCGATGCAGCAACGCCTCCAGGCTCACACGGCGTTGCTCATCCCGCGCTTGTCCGCGCAGCTGGAACCACTGGCTGCTGATACCGACGTTGAGGCCGTCCACCGTCAGGTGCGGCAAATGCAGGCGATTGACGAAGTCTCCACGGTTGATAAACCACTGACCGTGATCACGCTCGACCACTAATGCCCTGGCCTGTGACAGCGACAGCCCAGGCACCACCGCCGCCAGAACCTCGGCGCTGGCCGTGTTGCCATTGACCCAGGTTCTGGCCGGAACAATGCTCACGTATTGACCCAGCCGAGCCATCGCCTGATCGCTCATACCGTCGAGATCCCGCAACTCTTGAAGACTGCGCAGCATCGGCCGGGTCGCAGGCAACGGCCTGCGACTGGCGTTCGGCGAAGTCAATCGACCACTGTCAAAACCGATTTGGGCAGTGCTTTGCCCGACGTCTGGCGAACTCATGACTCGCGGGTACGCGGCAATGACTCGTTCACTGATGCGCTGACTGAGGCCGGCGTCGATGCCAATCATTTCGCAGAGCCTTTCGAAGCTGCGCACCTGACCGAGATCAACCCGTTCGTTGCTGATCAAGTTGCGCAGATTGAACTTGCCTTGTTGGTCTTCCAGACGCCCTTCAAAAGCACCATTCGGCGAGTTCACCAGGTTGCTCTTAAGAGGTTGCGCCCATGGCTGATCGAGCCGGGTCAGGCTGTCTTGCAGGCGGGCATCGTTCAGCAATTGCCGACCCACTTCCAGGCCAGCCAACAGCACCGCGCCACCCTGCACGCGAGACTGTTCAGATTCAAGGGAACGGGTGAAAACGCTCTGTCGGGTGAGCATGCCACCGGCAATCACTGCCACCACGGCGGCGATCAGCAAGGCGCTGATAATTGCCATGCCACGCTGTTTCGTCGCTGTCGACGAAGTCGATTTCATCGCGACGCTTAGAGCTGCCAGGAACCGATATCGGCATTGACGCCGTCGCCGTCTGGCTGCCCGTCCGCACCGAGGGAGAAGATGTCGACTTCGCCGTTCGCGCCAGGATTCAAATAGTTGTAAGGACGACCCCAAGGGTCATTGGGCAAGCGCTCCAGATAAGAACGCCAGTTGCTGTTTTTAGCGTCAGCCGGACGCTCCACCAACACCTTGAGCCCTTGGTTGAGGCTTGGGTAAATGCCGTGGTCGAGGCGGTAGAGCTTGAGTGCCTGCATCAGGCCGGCGATGTCTTGTCTGGCCGCCGTCGCCCTGGCTTGATCAGGGCGATCAAGCACTTTGGGCACGACCATCGCGGCGAGAATGCCGAGGATGACCACCACCACCATGATCTCGATCAGGGTGAAACCCGCCTGGCCGAGTCGGCCCGCGGACTGAGATTTGACGCGCGCGAAATCCATTTCAACCTTCCTTGGCTTGATTACAATTCGGCGCGCAGTGTAACAAAAGCCAGTCATCGTACAACACTCATTAACGCCGTGTTTTTTCTGCACATCGGTCGAGAATCGGGTGCTATTCTGCCGACCTGATTCACCCCAGAGCCGGCTATGGAAGCGATGCGCAAGGAGCGAGGTTTTACCCTGATCGAGGTGTTGGTGGCGTTGGCGATCATCGCCGTGGCCATGTCCGCGGCGGTACGCGTTGCCGGTCTGATGACTCAAAGTAATGGTTTGTTGCGTGATCGCTCGATCGCTTTACTGGCCGCGCAAAGCCGACTCGCCGAACTGCGTCTGGAAGGACGCTTTCCTTCCGGACTGAGAACGTTCGAGTGCGATCAAGGACGTTTGCAACTGCGCTGCGAGCAATCCATCACAGCGCGCAGTGATGGCCGACTGGTGCGCGTCAAGGTGTTGGTAACCGATCGCGAGCGTGAAGCGCCGCCCTTGGCGCAACTGGAAACACTGCTCAGCCAACCGCTTGAACAGCGTCAATGACGTGGCTCAGGGGCGAGTCAATCGAGGCAGTGACGGGATGTCGGGCAACGTGCTGACCTTTAATCGACGCTGCTGCGCACCTTGCTCAATCACCACAGCATCTTTTTCAATAGCCACCACACGCATGTCCTGGGTCAGACGATCACCCACCAGAAAACTGCGTGCAGGCCCATCGTTGAGTGTGAGGATCGCTACCGCACCCTGCACTCCCGCCATCAGCCCGGAGACCTTGATCTCCACGGGGGCAGACTGGTTGGAAAACCACTGTAAGGCAGCAGTGTCGGCGCGTGCAGCCAAGACCTGCGGCTCCACCTCCGGGACGTGGGACTGTGCCGACGTCAACAACAACGATGACCAGAACAGCCCCCCTGCCACTGCTGCGACCAGCGCTGCCGACTGCAGCAGTTGTGCTGCCGATAAACGAAAAGTAAATGCCAAGACCCAACCTCCCTGTTGTCTTGCAGCGCAGTCTACAGGACAACCGGCGGTTTTTTATCCGGGCTGATCATTCGAATCCAGGACGGATTCACGACGAAGGAACGTTGCAGCATGACCAAGGACAGACAAAAGGGTTTCACCCTCATCGAGTTGATGGTGGTGCTGATCATCATCGGCATCGCCAGTGCCGCCGTCAGCCTGAGCATCAAGCCCGACCCGGCGCAACAGTTGCGCAAGGACGCCAATCGCTTGATCCAATTGCTGCAAATCGCCCAGGCCGAAGCGCTGGCAGACGGGCGCCCGATCACGTGGCTGACGGATAAGAAAGGCTTTCACTTTAGTCGTCGTGATGAACAGGGCGTGGGCCGCGATCACTTTCTGGCCGACCCGCAACTGCATCCGCGCAGGTGGGAAACACCTTCGCTGACCATACGAGTCACGCCTCAACGGCCGGTCGTGCTGCAAGCCGAATGGTTTGACTCTCCCTTGCAACTGCAACTCTCGGACGGTCAGCACACACTCATCGTGCAACGCACGGCGGCGGGCAAAATACATTTGGCAAACCGGCCATGAGTGCCCGTCAAGACGGTTTCACGCTGATCGAAGTCATGGTCGCGATCATGCTGATGGCCATCGTCAGCCTGATCGCCTGGCGCGGTCTGGACAGCGTGACTCGCGCCGACAGTCACTTGCAGGCCAGCACCGAGCAAACCGAAGCGCTATTGCGCACATTGCACCAACTGGAACGCGATGTGGCGTTGCGCGCCAGCATCGAACTGCGCGAGCCGAACCTGACCAACAACGACGATGACCCACCTCAAGGTCCCGCCGCGATCAGCGTGCGCAGCACGGATAACCAGAGTTTTCGTCTCGACGTGATCCGCAGCGCCGCAGACCCGCAGGACGGTTTACAGCGCGTGCGCTGGTGGCTGAAAAATCAAACCCTGTACCGCGCCGCTGCTCCAGCCCGCAATCGATATCCCCTGCCCGCCCCCAAAGAAGCCGTGGCCGTTCTCGACAGCATCAGCGACCTGCAAGTGCGCGTCTGGGAGGCAGACATGGGCTGGCGCCAACTCAGTGGTAACCGCAAAGAAAACCCACAAGGTCTGGAGATTCGCCTGACCCGAGAGACGCCGCAGGGCGAGGAGCATTATCGGCAAGTAATGGGGCCACTGGACTAAGGGGAAGAATGAAACGCCTTCCCCCTTCAAGCATCGAAACAGCTGCGCACATTGGCCTTGGTCAAGCCGGGCTTTCAGTTGACTGGCCAGCCCCTCAAAGCGGTTCGGAGATCAGAGCCTGCTGGCTGGCCTTTGCCGTGGTCAGGTATACAAGCGATCAGTTCAGACCCCGAAAAGGTTGCCCTGTGATTGCGACCAGTCATCTGCCAGACCGCGTTTGAGCGTGCGCACGCGGTCTTTGAAATCGACCGCGCATAAAGGTTTGATCAGTCTACCGAGCGCCCAAGGCAGCGCTGAGACGCTCAGGCCATCGAAGCCAGGTTTACCTTTGAGGTCCAGCGTAAGCCTGGCGTAACACGTGAAGCCGGCCGAAGCCATCTCACTGTCACGCACGCGGTTGATTTCGTTGAATAGGTGACTGGATAGTGATCTGGTAGCATTCTGAAAATTATTGATCGTTAGAAGTGAATCAAGCATGAAGCGAGTGGCAATCCTCCAATCGAACTACATACCCTGGAAGGGTTATTTCGACATGATTGCAGCCGTTGATGAATTCATCATTTACGATGACATGCAATACACGAAAAATGACTGGCGAAACAGAAACCAGATAAAAACTCCGCAAGGCGTTAAATGGCTGACCGTCCCCGCCGGCTCCAACCTGAACAGAAGAATCAGAGACGTTGAGCTCGACCCAAGGTGGCAGATCAAGCACTGGAGCAGCATCGAAGCCAACTATGCCAAGGCAGAATATTTCGGCGAAATTGCTCAACTGCTCAAACCACTGTATCTGGAGCGACAATTCACAACCCTTTCAGAACTCAATAGAACGCTGATTGAAACGATCTGCACCTACCTCGAGATAACCACCACAATAAAAAACTCTTGGGACTATTCACTCTGCGAAGGCAAAACGGAAAGAATCGTTGATCTTTGCCGGCAAGCGGGGGCGACAGAATACGTTTCCGGCCCTGCGGCTGAAAACTACCTAGAGGAAGTTATGTTCGCCGAATCCGGAATCAAACTGACGTGGTTTGATTACTCTGGATACCGTGAATACCCGCAACTGTGGGGCGAGTTCACGCATGGCGTGAGTATTCTGGATGTGCTGTTCAACTGCGGAAAAACCTCCAGAGATTTTCTGAGGTACTAGCGCCAACCGCAGGTTAGTTTTGCGCGGGTTTTGCGCAGACACAAAAAAGCCGATCTGGCTGATCGGCTTAACTGTCTGATTTTACTAAGGAATTATGGTCGGGACGGAGTGATTCGAACACTCGACCCCTAGCACCCCATGCTTGAAAATGGGATGAAACCACAGTATTTGTTGAGTCTTCTATTGGCGCTCGCCGTAAACGGTGCCGCACTGACCTTCACTAACATTTACGAATCCCCGAAAAAGTCCCCACGCCTTTCTGGCGCCATCCACGGCGTTCTGCCGAATCCCACCAATCCAAAATCCTACAGCTCGTCGCCTCACCCTCGCTCACCGGTTGCGCCTCGATTACTGTATATCCAAACAGTATCAACAAGGCGCATCCGTGGATCCCCTCTATATAGAAGACACCGACGATTGGCTCGGCTGCCCGACGCCGCTCGAAACCTGCCGGCATCAGCTCAGCATGTGCGAGAACGAAATTCAGGAACTGACAACTCAACTGCGTCAGGAGCGTGAAAGGATATTCAAGCTGGTCGAGATGCATTCCGAAGCGGTTCTTCAGAGGGATGAGGCTATGTCGACCCTACGTGAAAAGGCAGCGGAAACTGCCAAAATTCGCAGGCAGATGTGCGACCTTCGCACATCTGCGAACGCATACAAGAAGGAAATTGAAACTCTTCGCAAAATGCTCAAGAGCTTTTAAAAACAACACAATTCTCGAGTAGGCATTTGATGCGCTAGCTTGCAAACGCGCCTCTGCGCGTCGGCATGCATGACCAGGCAACGTCAAAAAAGAAAACTGTATTTTTCCTTGAGACTTTCCCCAAAGCGTTTAGACCCAGCCAAGGTAAAATGCCCATAATCAAAGTACAGATATTCACCGTTCTCAGACAAAATATCGCATTTGCGCTCTTTCCCGCATTGCACATCGAGAGCGCTGACATAATACACGTTTTTAAAATCCTCCGAATTGAAGAACCCCTTTAACTCTTCATCATACTCAAACTTATCCGAAATCTCATATTTCCGAGCAAAGTCATTGATGCTCGCCGCCGTAACGTGACGCTCTAACTGGGCCTCTTTCGAAATTTTAGGAACGGTATCTGAGAAGACCATCTTCGGACCGATAACGTAGATTGGAGCAGAACTAATGCCACGAATTTTAGTGATCATGTCCTTTAAGCCTGCAAAGCTTTTACCATCCCAGTTGTCGTGCAAGTAGATTGCATCTGCAACGCGCAATTCTGGAGAATCAAGAACCCGAACAAAAGCTTTCCTGCACTCTTCTGGCTTATTCTCTAAAACAGAGTAGTCATGAGAAAAATTAAAACAAAAGAAAGGTGTATCTATCAGTTTTAGCTGACCCTTAAAATTGTTTTCCGTAAGGGCGTAAGAAAAATCATAAGCATGGGAGTTACCAACTAGTACAACCTTTTTAAGATCGCTTGAGCTATTAAATTTTGTAGATAGAGTCGGAATCCCGCTCCAATATCTATTGAGTTCAGCAGCCAACTGGTCCTGTGTAAGCATGGCAAATGGAAAACGCGAAGGTATACCATCCTTCACGTAAACAACAATTGGAGCGAATACGACCAGCAAGCCCGCAATAATCATAACAGCCGCTGTCTTTTGCCCCAATGGGTCGTTATTGTGGCGAAATTTTTGCTCCACAAATCGCCAGCTCAAATAACCCAGAACAATTGATGCAACAACCAACCCAATCGAGATTTCTACCGTTATTTCTATCCTAGAATAATGCAGAAAACTGATAAGCGGCCAATGCCACAGATAAAGGGAATAGGATATAAGACCGACAAAAACAAACGGGCGGCTTTCTAGAACCCAAGATATCAAGCTTTTACCAAACACTCTCGCGATGATAATTAGCCCGGCTCCAGCGCACGGAACGAGAGCATTTAGCCCCGGAAACCCGGATGCTTTATCAAGTAAAAGAGCCGGTACAAGAACCATTGCCAAACCCAAGATAGATATGGCATTAGCTTTGACACTTAATTTGTCCGCTGGTGTCTTTTTTGCTAGCCAAAAGGCCAGTATTGCACCGACCAGAAGCTCTCCCGCTCGTGAGGGCAGTAAGAAATATGCGCTTGACCATTCATGCTGAACCCCAAATTCAGCGAACACGAATGAGAAAACGAGTAATGCTGAAACCAAAACCAGACGCGGGCCGATACCTTGCTGCTTTAATATAAGAAAAAGCGCAAGCGGCCAAATAAAATAAAATTGCTCCTCCACTGATAGAGACCAAATATGTAACAGAGGCATTTCTTCTGAGCTGGAAGAAAAATAACCGCCGGAGTTTTTCCAAAAAAAGATATTTGATGCAAAGAAAATAGCACTCAAGGTGCTTTGTGACAAGAAACTGTAATCGCTCGGCAGAAATAGATAGTAGCCCGCAACCATCACACACAACAACACAACGTATAGAGCTGGTAGTATTCTTCGAGCACGGCGAAGATAGAAGTCAGCAAATGAAAATGTCCCTTTATTAATCTGACCTAAAATAATTCCAGTAATCAAATAACCTGAAATTACAAAGAAGACATCCACACCAACAAACCCGCCAGAAAACAGACTAAAACCTACATGATTCAGCACCACAAGCATTACGGCTATAGCCCTTAGCCCATCGATGTCCGCTCGATAGCTCAAATTTTTTTTATGCATGCAAGCCCTTTTTACTAGAAAAATGATATCGGCGCGCATTCTACAAACTTATGTATGTGACTCGATACAGTTTATCTACCATTTGTGAATTTTGTGATCGCCCTGACATACTCTTGGCAGGCCTCCAGTGCGATCAGTCCTCGTTCACCGGTGTCGGTGATGGCGATAATTCTTTGAGCATGCGCCGGGTCAAGTCGGGCGCGTACGGCTGCATGATCCAAGCCGCCGGCGCCGGGGGCGGCAGACACTGAACAGCCACCGGCTGAGTCCGCGTCGAGGAGGACTGACAGCCGGACATCAGCAGTGGCAAGGCGATCGCGCAGGCGAGCCTGATCGTTTTGTGCATTGGCCATTTTCTCAAAGTGAGTTTTCTCGCTCGCCACCAGCTTTTGCTCGAGCGCCAGGCGCTTGTCCTGCTCCGCTTGTTGCGCGGCGGCGCCGACCATGGCCAGTTTATTGAGAGTTTCGGCGCTCAGCCGGGCCTGATCAGCGAACTGCTTGTCGTAGCGCCAACCCTGGAACTGCCAGGCGCTGCCCGCGCCGATCAGTACCAGCGCCAGCGCGCCTATCAGGCGCCACGGCACGGTAATCACGGCACATCCTTGAAGAAGACGTGCCCGCCAAGCTTCAGCGTCTGCTTTGCCTTCGCTGCCCACGCCGGCGGCGTCTTCATGCTGAGCGCGTAGTAGTGCGTCGCGCCGGCGGTTGGATCAGGCACCTTGCCGTCAATCACCTGGTCGGCTGCAATCCGCGCCTTTACCAGTTCGCGAAACGGGATTTGCTTCGCGCCGATCAGGTAGGAGAAGTTCGGATCGCTCTTCTTCCAGCAGCTGAACTGGTACGGCTTCTGGCACACACTGGCGTATCCCTCCCCCACCACGAATTGGTCTTGCCATCGAAAACACCCTGTTACGGATCGTCCAGGCCACAGCCACCTGCCCAGCTGTTGATTCACCACGGGCTTCACCCCACAGCGTGCGAGCGAGGATGTCGCAATCTTCATCGTTTTGGATCATCAAGTTCTCCGGGCGAAAAAAAACCGCCGGACTGGCGGTTGTTGATGTGCAAAAAATCATGTGAAGTACTTTCATTTGCAACCAATTTAAGTGGTGGAGTAGTCCCGTTTCAGGTAGCATGCCGGCGTTTTGATACCGCGTGTAACATTTTTTATACATATCCATCTAGACGCTGCAGCCCATCATGCAGCGAAGCTTATGGATCAAACTGGCATGGAATGGCATGACTAAAACGGAATCGTCCCCTTCGGAATACTTTCCTAATTTTGATATCTTACGGTTACTTCTAGCTCTAGAGGTGGTTGTCGCGCATCTATATTTATTCTCAACCCCCAACACCGCTTGGAATGCTTGGGTTATGGCGGTACCGTCATTTCTTGCCATCAGCGGCGTGGTCGTGTTGAAAAGTTACAGCGAGAAAGTCTCACTAAAGGATTTTGCAAAAAGGCGAGCACTTAGAATACTACCAGCTCTAAGCGCATCTGTTTTATTGATATTTATTTTGTTTGATTCGCAAGTAGCTTTAAATGCTATAACCACTTGGCTTTCAGGCGGTATTTACATACCTGAAAAAGGCTACACTAACCAAGCACTATGGTCGCTCGCATGGGAGGAACTTGCGTATCTAATTTTAGCTGGGCTATGGGCCGTGGGCGCATACCAAAAACCTCGCTTTATATGGCTTGCCCTCGTTGCATCTGCTGTTACCGTCTATGTTTTTTCAGCTTCTAGATTTGACCCCTTAACGATTACACTCGCTATGCTAGCCCAAGCATTCTTTGCGGGAAATCTGGCGTTTATATACAGAAAAAAACTTCATGTTTTCGGGCGCTTCGCACCTTGGGCATTCCTCGCATTTACTATCTTGGCACCGCATCTTCCAGTACGCCAGTTGCTTCAAGCAATGGCGATAGTTTGGGTAGGCATTGCGGGATTCAGGATAATAGGCTTTCGCACACCTGACATCAGTTACGGTGTATATATTTATCATGTTCCAATTTTATTGTTCATCACTGAGAAGTGCCAAATCACGGATATTCAGAGTGCAAGTTGGATACTGATGTCTGTACTCATACCCACTTGCCTAGCGAGCTGGTATTTCATTGAACGGCCTTGCATTCGTTACAAGCGCAGAAAAAAAATCAACGAAGCAAACGCAGTAGCTCAGCCATTCGCTTAGGATGTGAGCGGTTCAGTTAAGCTGAAGTTACTCTAGCCAAGGAAGGCTTAATTTAATCTCCGCGTATCGCAAGGCTAGCCTGTAGCACAGCTTGAATCTTTTCTTATGGCGCGCCCATCATTTTGATAGTGTGCCGCGTCCACGGGGCGGCCAGCCATCGCTAAACTGACGATTACCACTCGCCCGCTATAGATACACTTCGCAATTGCTTACTGAATTGCGAGGCGAGTCTGTTCGCCCGAATGACCGGTATCCGCATGCTAATGCGGCTCTTGGAAAATTTATCGAGCAGAATCTACATCGATGAGGCTTTCCACGGGACAGACAGATCTTCTGGTCAGATTCAATGGCTCGTCTGGGCAATGAATGGTGCGACCTGCAAGCTCCCAGCGATCTGGTGCAGGATCAAGCCCAAAGGAAAAAACGCCGCCTTTCATGCCTGGATTTGGAAGGATCTGCCAAAAAAATCGATGATTGGCAGGTCTGATCGGTGGATCTGGCGTGGATTCAGCCCGGTTTACGCACGGGCGACAGTGGTCTCGTAGTTGTAGGGTTCACTGTCAAACAAGTGAGCAGGCTGGCCAGCTCAGTAGATTTGCCAACATCGCCCATCAGGCCGACGTCTTGTTTCAGGAAAATCAACGCCTGCTCAGGGAGCGGCGCGATAGCGAGGAAAAATGATCGCCCTTACGGGACATCCTAGAAGAAGATGTGGTGCCCAAGCTTCAAGGTGTGCTTGGCCTTCGCCGACCACGCCGGCGCCTAGATGCTGGTGGCGTAATAGTGCGTGGCGCCACCGGCTGGGTCTGCGACCTTGCCGTCGATCACCTGGTCAGCAGCGATCCGGCATTGAGCCAGTTCGCGGAAAGGGATCTGCCTCACGCCAATCAGGAATTTGTAGTTTGGGTCGGTCTTGTTCCAGCAGCTGAACTGGTAGGGTTTCTGGCACACGCCAGCATATCCCTCTCCCCACCACGACTTAACTTTGCCGTCGAACACTCGGTTCGGCCCGCGGTACCCGCCGGTGAGACACCAGTGGCACAGGGTCGTGGCCTGTCGGCCGATGGATTCATTGCCGACGTCGCCCGGGCTGGCCAACTCCTAACTGACCGTCTCCCCTTCCTCGTTTGTCTTCTGGTCGATGTACCAGACTTCAATCGTCTCTTGGGTCGGATCGGCCGTCGGATTGCCGGCGGGAAAATTCGCCGCGTCGAGGTAAGTGCCGAGCGTGTGGCGCATCGTCAGCTTGAACTCGAGCAGATCGGCGAACGCCAAGCAGAGCGCAGTGATGCGTCCATTGACGTTGCCAACCGATAACGTCGGGCGCACAGCCGTGCCGTCGCCGTTCGCCTCGATGCCGTCGATCTGCATTGGCTAGGCGCTGTATTCATTGCCCTGCCAGTAAATCGCTTTCGCCGGCAATTGATCGGCATTAGCACCGGCGGAGCTTCGGCAGCAAAAGGTATACGGCGTACGCCGAACCAGAACATGGGAAGAAGCAGCAACAAAGTTTCTGATTGAGAGCAAGGATCAGCCATCAATCAAACTGACAGCGCACCACTTGAAGCACTTGCACCCTTATCTCAAAGACCTGCCGTTGACGCATATCGATGACCAGACACTTGAGCCGTTCATTAAGGATCGTTTGAAGGGAATGGTGTTGCCTTGCGGGAAACAGTTGAAGCCGGTAGCGCCGCGCACGATCAATATTTCAATCGAGCGGGTGATTCGGGTTCTTTCGCTTTGCGCAAGGAAGTGGCGGGATGAGGAGCGCAGGCCCTGGCTTGATTCGGTGCCAATGCTGGCCAAGCTGGACTTGAAGAAAAAGGTTCGCGAACCCTACCCAATGACATGGGAAGAGCAGTCGATCCTTTTTGGAGAGTTGCCGGCGCACCTGCAGACGATGGCCCTGTTCAAAGTGAACACGGGTTGTCGCGAGCAAGAGGTCTGCAAGTTGAGGTGGCGACTGGGAGATTTCGGTGCCGGAGCTTGGCACCAGCGTGTTCCTGATTCCGTCAGACTTCGGCGGCCGTAACGAGCGGTCAGGGGTAAAAAACGGTGACGAGCGATTGGTGGTGCTCAACTCCGTAGCGAAGTCGATCATCGACAAACAGCGAGGCCTGAGCAAGGAATGGGTTTTTTCTTACAACGGCAACGCAATGCATCGGATGAACGACTCGGCTTGGAAGAAGGCGCGAGTGAGAGCCGCGAAACTCTGGCAGGAGGAAAACCTTCGCCTCGCTCACCCTGGCTATCTGTCGATCAGGATTCACGATTTGAAGCACACGTTTGGCCGTCGCCTTCGAGCGGCGGGAGTAACCGAAGAAGACCGAAAGGCTCTTTTGGGTCACAAGAACGGCAGCATCACTAGTCACTATTCGGCCGCTGAGCTCGGGCATCTGATTGAAGCTGCGAACATGGCATCAGCAACCGATTCGCGTGGGCCGGTGCTGACAATCTTGAAGAGGAGGCAGGCGTGAGAAATGGAGAAGTCACGCAAATGTCACGCGCTTGAAAAAGGCCAATGCTGTGAACATTGGCCTAAGTCATTGAATTATATGGTCGGGACGGAGTGATTCGAACACTCGACCCCTAGCACCCCATGCTAGTGCGCTACCGGACTGCGCTACGCCCCGACTGATTTACAACCGCCCTTCACCTCGAAGAGCGCTCAAGAATATAGCGCAAGCTTTTGAAAACTGGAAGTATTCAAAAGCAGCTTTTTATTTCTTGAGAACCACCAGCACATCTTCCAACTCGGCAATCATCTGCCGAATCATCTGCTTGTACTGAGTAGTGTCGTCTTTGGCCTCATCGCCGGACAGGCGCAAGCGTGCGCCGCCGATGGTGAAACCTTGATCGTAAAGGAGCGCGCGGATCTGCCGGATCATCAGCACATCCTGGCGCTGATAATACCGGCGGTTTCCGCGGCGTTTGACGGGGTTGAGTTGAGGAAACTCCTGCTCCCAGTAGCGAAGCACGTGTGGCTTTACGGCACACAGCTCGCTGACTTCACCAATGGTGAAGTAGCGTTTGCCCGGGATGACGGGTAGTTCGTCGTTATGACTTGGTTCCAGCATAAGCCTCAACTCGGGCCTTCAACTTCTGCCCTGGACGAAAGGTGACCACACGGCGAGCCGTGATCGGGATTTCTTCCCCCGTTTTCGGGTTGCGGCCAGGCCGCTGGCGTTTGTCCCGAAGGTCGAAATTGCCGAAACCGGACAATTTGACCTGCTCGTTGTCTTCAAGAGCGTGCCTGATTTCCTCGAAAAACAGTTCGACCAATTCCTTGGCTTCCCGCTTGTTCAGGCCCAGCTCTTCATACAGACGTTCCGCCATCTCAGCTTTCGTCAAAGCCCCCATACGTCACTTCCTTAACGTGGCGTTCAACCTTTGTTCGAGCGAGGTGAGGATATTTTGCGTCGTCGAATTCACCTCATCGTCATTAAGAGTGCGCGATGGATGCTGCCAGGTCAAGCCAACTGCAAGGCTTTTTCTATCAGGATCAATGCCTTTACCCTGATATACGTCAAACAGCCTGAGATCTGTGAGCCATTCGCCTGCATTTTCACGGATTACGTCCAGTACTGCCGACGCGGCGACGTCTTTGTGCGCAATCAGTGCAAGGTCACGACGCACTTCAGGAAAGCGCGACAACTCATGGAATTTCGGCATTTTACCGAGCGCCACTTCAGCCAGAACCAGTTCGAAAACGAAGACCGGACGATCCAGACCCAGAGCTTTCGACAGTTCAGGGTGAATGGCACCGATGAAACCGACTTCCCGCCCTTCTCGCTCGATGCGCGCGGTTTGACCCGGGTGCAGCGCCGGGTGTTTGCCCGGAGCGAAAGTGAACGAATCCAGCGCACCGGCGAAGCCCAGCACCGCTTCCACGTCAGCTTTGACGTCGAAGAAGTCGACGGTGTCGCGACCTTGCGCCCAGCCTTCCGGCAGACGGCTACCGCAAACCACACCGGACAGCATCGGCTCTTGCTTCAGGCCTTCCAGCTGACCAACAAAGCGCAGACCGCTCTCGAACAGACGCACGCGATCTTGCTGACGGTTGAGGTTGTGCTGCAGCGCTTTGACCAGACCTGGCCACAACGAAGAGCGCATTGCCGCCATGTCATTGGAGATCGGATTGGCCAGCAACAACGGCTCGACGCCCGGGTTGAACAGTTCGAACTGACGCGGATCGATGAAGCTGTAAGTGATCGCTTCCTGATAACCACGCGCCACCAGCAGACGGCGCAGTTCCGGCAGATCGCTACGCGCTTCAGCTTTGGCTTGCGGCGCCAGACGCGCTTGCGGGTAACGCACCGGCAGACGGTTGTAACCGTACAGACGAGCCAGTTCTTCGATCAGATCGACTTCCAGGCTGATGTCGAAGCGATGGCTTGGCACTTCTACTCGCCACTGGCCTTCACCATCGGCAGTAATGCCAAGACCCAAACCGCTGAGCAGACGCTCGACCTGTGCCGAATCCATTTCCATGCCCAGCATCTGAGCGATGCGCTGGGAACGCAGAGTGATCGGCGCGATTGATGGCAGGTGCTGTTCGCTGACGGTCTCGATGATCGGGCCAGCTTCACCGCCAGTGATTTCCAGCAGCAGGCCAGTGGCGCGCTCCATGGCTTCACGGGCCAGTTGCCAGTCAACGCCACGCTCGTAGCGGTGCGACGCATCGGTGTGCAGGCCGTAGGAACGAGCCTTGCCAGCGACAGCGATCTGGTCGAAGAATGCGGATTCCAGGAATACGTCGCGAGTGGTCGCGGACACACCGCTGTGCTCGCCACCCATCACACCGGCAATCGCCAGAGCGCGAGTGTGGTCGGCGATGACCAGCGTATCGCTACGCAGGCTGACTTCCTGACCGTCGAGCAATACCAGCTTCTCGCCCTCTTCCGCCATGCGTACACGGATGCCGCCATTGATTTCGGCGAGATCGAAAGCGTGCAGTGGCTGACCCAGTTCGAGCATCACGTAGTTGGTGATGTCGACGGCAGCATCGATGCTGCGCACGTCGGCGCGACGCAGGCGCTCAACCATCCACAGCGGGGTTGGCTTGGACAGATCAACGTTACGGATCACACGACCCAGGTAACGTGGGCATGCAGCAGGGGCCAGTACTTCTACCGAACGCACTTCGTCGTGCACGGCAGGAATGGCCATGACCACCGGACGGGTAACCGGTGCGTCGTACAGCGCGCCGACTTCACGGGCCAGGCCGGCCAGGGACAGGCAGTCGCCACGGTTCGGGGTCAGGTCGACCTCGATGCTGGCGTCTTCAAGATCCAGATACACACGGAAATCTTCGCCCACCGGCGCATCGGCCGGCAGCTCCATCAGGCCGTCATTGCCTTCACCGACTTGCAGCTCGGCTTGCGAGCACAGCATGCCGTTGGACTCGACGCCACGCAGCTTGGCTTTCTTGATTTTGAAGTCGCCCGGCAGCTCGGCACCGATCATGGCGAACGGAATCTTCAGGCCCGGACGCACGTTTGGCGCACCGCACACGACCTGGAAGGTTTCCGCGCCATTGCTCACCTGGCAAACGCGCAACTTGTCGGCATCCGGGTGTTGCTCGGTGCTCAGCACCTCGCCCACGACCACGCCGCTGAAAACACCGGCGGCCGGCGTAACGCTATCGACCTCAAGACCGGCCATCGACAGACGAGCAACCAGCTCATCGCGATCTACCTGCGGGCTAACCCAGCCACGCAGCCATTGTTCACTGAATTTCATCCTGCTCTCCTAAGAATTCGTTACGACTAGCGAAATTGCGCGAGGAACCGCAAGTCGTTGTCGAAGAACAGACGCAAGTCGTTCACGCCGTAACGGAGCATGGCCAGACGCTCGACGCCCATGCCAAAGGCAAAGCCGGAGAACTCTTCCGGATCGATGCCGGACATGCGCAGCACGTTCGGGTGAACCATGCCGCAGCCCATCACTTCCAGCCAGCCAGTCTGCTTGCAGACGCGGCAGCCTTTACCGCTGCACATCACGCATTCCATATCGACTTCGGCGGATGGCTCGGTGAACGGGAAGTACGAAGGACGGAAACGTACGGCCAGTTCTTTCTCGAAGAACACCCGCAGGAATTCTTCGATGGTGCCTTTGAGATCGGCAAAATTGATGTCGCGATCAACCAGCAGGCCTTCGACCTGGTGGAACATCGGCGAGTGGGTGATATCGGAGTCGCTGCGATACACACGGCCTGGGCAGACGATGCGGATCGGCGGCTGCTTCGATTCCATGGTGCGGACCTGTACCGGCGAGGTATGGGTGCGCAGCAGCATGTTGGCATTGAAATAGAAAGTGTCATGCATCGACCGGGCCGGGTGATGGCCTGGGATGTTGAGCGCTTCAAAGTTGTGATAGTCGTCTTCAACCTCAGGGCCCTCGGCAATGCCGTAGCCGATGCGAGTGAAGAACTGTTCAACACGTTCCAGAGTACGGGTCACCGGATGCAGACCACCGGAGGTCTGACCACGGCCCGGCAACGTTACGTCAATGGATTCGGCGGACAGTTTGGCAGCCAGTTCGGCTTCTTCAAACAGGGCCATGCGCGCATTGAGAACGCCTGTAACACGCTCCTTGGCAACGTTGATCAGGGCGCCGACTTGCGGACGCTCTTCTGCCGGCAAATTCCCCAGGGTCTTCATCACCTGAGTCAATTCACCCTTTTTGCCAAGGTATTGAACCCGGATTTGCTCCAGGGCATTGATATCTTCAGCGCTTTGCACAGCCTCTAGTGCTTGAGAGACCAGCGCATCCAGGTTTTCCATGTACAGACTCCAGATACAAAATAGGGGAAGAGCTTGAAGGCTCTTCCCCTATTTAAGACGTTTACCACCTGGCCCCACGGAAGTGAGGCCGGGTGATTGTCGGGGGTACTTAAGCCAAGGTGGCTTTAGCTTTCTCGACAATCGCAGCAAACACCGCTTTTTCGTTCACTGCCAGATCAGCCAGAACCTTACGGTCGATCTCGATGGACGCTTTTTTCAGGCCAGCGATGAAACGGCTGTAGGACAGACCGTTAACACGAGCACCAGCGTTGATACGAGCGATCCACAGAGCGCGGAACTGACGTTTTTTCTGACGACGGTCACGGTAGGCGTATTGGCCTGCCTTGATTACCGCTTGCTTGGCAACACGGAATACGCGCGAACGTGCACCGTAGTAGCCTTTAGCAAGTTTCAGAATTTTTTTGTGACGCTTACGGGCAATGACGCCACGCTTTACACGAGCCATGAGTTACTTCCTCTATTCTTGACTAAAATTAACGAAGGCGCAGCATGCGCTCGACTTTTGCCACGTCAGACGGATGCAGCAAGCTGCTACCGCGCAGTTGACGCTTACGCTTGGTCGACATTTTAGTCAGGATGTGGCTCTTGAAAGCGTGCTTGTGCTTGATACCGTTAGCAGTTTTCAGAAACCGCTTAGCAGCACCACTTTTGGTTTTCATTTTTGGCATGTTCGGATACTCCGCATTCAGTTGATAAACATAATCAGAAGGCCTGCCGTGCCCTGTTGATTACTTCTTCTTTTTCGGGGCGATGACCATGATCAGTTGGCGTCCTTCCATCTTAGGATGCTGTTCGACCGAACCGTACTCGAGCAGGTCAGCTTCAACCCGCTTGAGGAGTTCCATCCCCAGCTCCTGGTGGGCCATCTCACGGCCGCGGAATCGCAAGGATACCTTGGCCCTGTCCCCATCACTCAGGAAACGTACCAGGTTGCGCAGTTTTACCTGGTAATCCCCTTCCTCCGTCCCTGGACGAAACTTGATTTCTTTAACCTGAATCTGCTTCTGGTTTTTCTTGGCCGCGGCAACCTGCTTCTTCTTCTCGAAGATCGATTTGCCGTAGTCCATCAGTTTGCAAACAGGGGGTACTGCATCGGCGGAAATTTCCACCAAATCCAGTTTGGCCTCTTCAGCCTTAAGAAGCGCGTCTTCAATTGACACAATCCCAAGCTGTTCACCTTCAGCCCCAATTAACCGAACCTCGCGTGCCGAGATATTCTCGTTGATCGGGGCTTTCGGTGCAGCTCGTTTATCTTGTCTCATTTCACGCTTAATAATAATTACTCCGAATCTGGGCGACCACGCCGGGAAACCGCTTGCGCGAGAAACTCAGCGAACTGGGCGACGGGCATCGAGCCCAGGTCAGCACCTTCACGAGTACGCACAGCGACAGTCTGCATCTCGACTTCCTTATCTCCGATTACCAAGAGATAGGGAACCTTGAGCAAAGTATGCTCGCGGATTTTAAAGCCGATCTTTTCATTTCTCAAGTCGGACTTGGCACGAAATCCGCTTTCGTTGAGAGTTTTTTCAACTTCTGCAACAAAATCTGCCTGTTTATCAGTGATATTCATGATCACCGCCTGGGTCGGCGCGAGCCACGCAGGGAATGCACCTTCATAGTGCTCGATCAAAATACCGACGAAACGTTCGAAGGAACCGAGGATCGCGCGGTGCAACATCACAGGGTGTTTGCGGCTGTTGTCTTCGGAGACGTATTCAGCGCCCAAACGGACAGGCAGGTTAAAATCGAGCTGCAAGGTACCACATTGCCAGACGCGACCGAGGCAATCTTTTAGCGAGAACTCGATCTTCGGACCGTAGAACGCACCCTCACCCGGCTGCAGATCGTACGGCAGACCCGCAGAATCAAGGGCTGCAGCCAGTGCAGCTTCAGCGCGATCCCACAACTCGTCAGAACCGACGCGTTTTTCCGGACGAGTGGACAGTTTCATTTCGACGTCGGTGAAGCCGAAGTCGCGATAAACGTCCATGGTCAGCTTGATGAACGCGGCGGATTCAGCCTGCATCTGCTCTTCGGTGCAGAAGATGTGAGCGTCGTCCTGAGTGAACGCACGTACACGCATGATGCCGTGCAGCGCACCCGACGGCTCGTTACGGTGGCAGGCACCGAATTCGGCCAGACGCATCGGCAACTCGCGGTAGCTTTTCAGGCCCTGGTTGAACACCTGCACGTGGCATGGGCAGTTCATCGGCTTGATGGCGTAGTCGCGGTTTTCCGACTGCGTGGTGAACATGTTGTCGGCGTAGTTGGCCCAGTGCCCGGATTTCTCCCACAGACTGCGGTCAACGACTTGAGGGGTCTTGATCTCAAGGTAGCCGTTGTCGCGCTGGATCTTGCGCATGTACTGCTCGAGTACCTGGTACAGAGTCCAGCCGTTCGGGTGCCAGAACACCATGCCCGGGGATTCTTCCTGGGTATGGAACAGGCCCAGACGCTTGCCGATCTTGCGGTGATCGCGCTTTTCAGCTTCTTCGATGCGCTGGATGTAAGCCGCCAGCTGCTTCTTGTCTGCCCAGGCGGTGCCGTAAACGCGCTGCAACTGCTCGTTTTTGGCGTCGCCGCGCCAGTAGGCACCGGACAGCTTGGTCAACTTGAAGGATTTCAGGAAACGCGTGTTCGGCACGTGCGGGCCGCGGCACATGTCGACGTATTCTTCGTGATAGTACAGACCCATGGCCTGTTCATTCGGCATGTCCTCGACCAGGCGCAGTTTGTAGTCTTCGCCACGGGCCTTGAACACTTCAATCACTTCGGCGCGCGGAGTGACTTTCTTGATCACGTCGTAATCTTTCTCGATCAACTGCTGCATACGCTGTTCGATGGCAGCCATGTCGTCCGGGGTGAAAGGACGTTCGAAGGCGATGTCGTAATAGAAGCCTTCGTCGATGACCGGACCGATGACCATTTTCGCGGTCGGGTACAGCTGTTTGACCGCATGACCCACCAGGTGAGCGCAAGAGTGGCGAATGATCTCCAGCCCCTCTTCATCCTTTGGCGTGATGATTTGCAGGGTCGCGTCGCTGCTGATGATGTCGCTGGCGTCGACCAGTTGACCATTGACCTTGCCGGCCAGGGTGGCTTTGGCCAAGCCAGCACCAATGGATGCGGCGACCTCGGCTACGGAAACCGGGTGATCGAATGAACGTTGACTGCCGTCGGGAAGAGTAATAGTTGGCATGGCGCCTCCTCTCCTAGTGGTGACCCCTACCAAAGGTCACGTGGGTTGGGATGAGCCAGTACAAGATCCGATCCAGGCCATTCAATGACGAACGCCTGCCTTACAGCGGCAGGAGCCTTGCGGCCAACCGGAAAATCGAACCAGAGTGACTGGGATTCAAATCGAAGTATTCGCACGCTAACCGCTGCCGGGGCTGAAGGCCATCCGGCGCCTGAGAACGCTTGAGCCCGGCATGCTAGCACAGATGAGCGGTCACTTATGCCTCTGTTTGATCAGAAGGCAAATCGTCCGTTTTTATGCCAGAGTGCTGAACTTGATCGGCCTTCAAGCCCTCAGATAACAAGACATTGACCCACAAGGAGCATCCTCGCATGCGTCTGAATACCCTGTTCGCCGTAGTCGCCCCCATTGTTCTGCTGCTGCCGCTGAGCGCCCACGCCGATTGGCCGAAGGGTGAACGCGAGAAGTACATGGCGCAGTGCACCCAGGCGGCGACCCCACAGATTGGCGCTGCGGCGGCCAAATCTCATTGCGCCTGTGGCGCTGACGCCATCAAATCCTATCCAGCGAGCGACATTCAGGCACTGATGGACAATAAGGCCACCCCTGAACTGCAGCAGGAAGCGCTGGGCCAAATCGCCAAATGCAAGGCCAACACCCCGGCGAAAAAGTGATCAAAAAAGCGTTCTGAATCGGCTCAGCGCCCCTGAAAAGGGCTGAATTTGCGTCTTTTCAGACGATTTATGCAGGTTTTACAGGTTTTTTTATCGTCTTTACGTTCCGCTGAAAGCCTTGTAAACCGGGGCTTTCAGCCGATAAAGGCAGTAAAGAAAACACGACTGATTGGCAAACAGCACGTCCGGGGGGCTACCAAAGCGAACATTTCGACTATGATACTCCGGTGTGCCCAGTTGGCCTGAGCAGCACAGTACTACTGAAAATATATGTTTCTTGGAGATACACCATGTCTAATCGCCAAACCGGCACCGTTAAATGGTTCAACGATGAAAAAGGCTTCGGCTTCATCACTCCTCAAGGTGGCGGTGACGACCTGTTCGTACACTTCAAAGCTATCGAATCCGACGGTTTCAAAAGCCTGAAAGAAGGCCAGACCGTCTCCTTCGTGGCTGAGAAAGGCCAAAAGGGTATGCAAGCTGCACAGGTTCGCCCAGAGTAATTTCTCGGCGCACTAAAAAAACCCCGTCCATGTGACGGGGTTTTTTATGCCTGCAACAAACGCGCCCTGCAGTCAGCCGCAGTTGACGCGATTGATCACCAGATTGTTGTCGGTGTTCAGGTTCAGGCGATCAGAACGGTATTCCAGCGTGATCATATCGGTCGGCTTGAGGAACCGTGCATTCTGCGCCCCCGCCTTGGCCCGCGCCTGCTCCAGCAGTTCTGGCGAAGCTTTCTTGCCGATGGCGAATTGCGCCGCCGATGCTTCACAACGGCTGTGACCGGCTTCGGTCGCCACCGGATCCTTTGCCGACTCGCTGGAGGTCGTACTGCAACCGGCCAACATGGCAACGGCCATAAGTGCACCCAGTGTCGCGAACTTCAAAGGCATGAAGCCTCCTTGTTTTCAAAAGTTAAGCTGAGATCGTGCGACCGCCATTCCGGCGTTTGGTTTCACGGCAAATGCCATCACCCTGCCCCACTATCGGAAAAACGCCGAGTGTGCCTGAGC
Organism: Pseudomonas sp. PB103; assembly: GCF_009764635.1. Taxonomy (NCBI): domain Bacteria; kingdom Pseudomonadati; phylum Pseudomonadota; class Gammaproteobacteria; order Pseudomonadales; family Pseudomonadaceae; genus Pseudomonas; species Pseudomonas sp. PB103. The sequence continues at coordinate 23,290 of NZ_RWIL01000102.1, forward strand.
GATACCCGGCTCTTCATCAATCAATCGTGACTGAATATTAACGGTGCTCAGTAGACGTCGATGTAGTCGTACGGCGGATTCGGCCAATTGTCCTTTAGCGCATTGAAAATCTGCATCACCCACACCTCATCGCTGGCCGCGACATTGCCCACATAACCGGAGCCCTTGGCCCAGGTTTCGAGTCGGAACAGCAGGCCGTCGATATCCTGACCACCGGTCACGCCTGAGGAAATGTAAGCAATACCGCCCTTCGTCACACGCAATTGAGTGTGTTCGTCGTCACTGGCCGAGGCGAGCAGTTGGCGCACGGCATCAAGCGTGAGGCCGTCAGGGGTATTCAAATCGATCTGCACAGCACGATCCTTGGAAAGCCGTAAAAGACCAAGTGTCGCATAGCACTCCGCTCATGCCTAAGTCGCAGTGCCAAATGCCCGACAAAATGGTTAACTCGACGCACAGACTTCGCGACTTCTCGAGCGTACCTCATGACCACCATCAGCATCGACGCCGACATTAAAGCCAAGTGGGCAGACGGACACAGCTCCTATAGTCCGGGGACTACGGAAGAACTGGCACTGATCGGGATCGATCTATTGGTCAAAGAGCTGGGCACGGAAGCGGCCCAGCAATTCATCAAGCAGATTTTCGAGCGTTACCCGACTGAAAAAGTCGAACACGTGGAAAAGGCATGAAGGTTTGCAGGATCGAAAGTTCGGGGTGTCTGTGCGGGCCTCTTCGCGAGCAAGCTCGGCTCTTACAGGGTCGCGTTAATTTGTAGGAGCCGAGCTTGCTCGCGAAGGCGGCCTTCCTGGCGACGCACCTTCTGCGAGTGCGAATGCTTTATTTCAAACGCTTCAGACGCTCGGTGAGCAAGTCAAAGAAGCCCTGAGCATCGCCATTTTCCACCCAGAACGCATTCTTCGGCGCCTTCAGGCCGTCATACCAGTCAACAATGGTCTGACCGAAAGTCGGCCCTTCACGGCTATCAACCACGACATTCACCGAACGACCGGTGAACAGCTCAGGCTTGAGCAGGTAGGCGACAACGGTAGCGTCATGCACCGGACCACCCGGAATACCGTAGTGCTCCATATCGCCCTTGATGTACTCGTTGAGAATGTCGCCGACAATTTTGCTCGCATTGTTGTTCAGCGCGGCGATCTGCTTCAGGCGCGCGTCACTGGTGAGAATCTTGTGGGTCACGTCCAGCGGCAGATAGGTCAGTTTCACGCCACTCTTGAGCACCACTTCGGCCGCTTGCGGGTCAGCAAACAGGTTGAATTCGGCAACCGGGGTGATATTGCCGCCATTGAAGTGCGCGCCACCCATGACCACCACTTCCTTGATGCCCTGAACAATTTCCGGCTCTTGGATCAGCGCCAGCGCCAGGTTGGTCTGCGGACCGAGCATGGCGATGGTGATGCTGTGCGGCTTGGCTGTTTTCAGGGTATCGATCAAGTAATTGACCGCATTGCCTTCAGCCAGGCCTTTTTTCGGCTCGTGCACGGCGACACCCGACAGGCCTTCCTTGCCATGGATGTTTTCGGCGTAGATCGGCGTGCGCATCAGCGGCTTCGGCGCTCCGGCGTAAACCGGTACGTCTTCGCGCCCTGCCCACTCGCGGGCCAGGCGGGCGTTACGCGATGTCTTGTCCAGACGCACGTTGCCGGCCACGGTAGTCAACGCGCGAATATTCAGCTCGTCCGGCGAGGCCAGGGCGAACAGCAAGGCGACGACATCGTCAGCGCCTGGATCGGTGTCGATGATCAGATCGATTTTTTCCGCCGCGTGAGCGCCGGTTGCAGAGATAACGGACAAGAGCAGCAGACTCCGGAGCAGTTGGTGCAGTTTCAGAGCATAGCGTTGCATGGCGCATTCCTTGTGCTGGTGAAATCAAAAATTAAAAGGTGACCCCGGCGACCAGCACGATGTTGCAGTACGGCTGGCATTCGCCGGTACGAACAATCGCTCGCGCCTGTCGGCTGAGAACCTTGAATTGCTCGTGACTGAGCAGATCGCGACGCCCCAAGGCGCCCTCTTCATTCAACGCGTCCAGCGTATTCAGCGCCGTTGGTTGCTTGTCGAAGATCTCTTTGGCCAGTGCATGACTTTCCACCTGCATCTCGCTGAGCACGACGGTCAAGGTGCTGACGAAATCCGGCACGCCGTGGGTCAGCGCCAGATCAATCAGCTCGACACCTGGCGGCACCGGCAGCCCGGCGTCACCGATGACCACCATGTCGCCATGGCCCAGGGAGGCAATCAGCCGCGACAACGCGACGTTGAGCAGAGGAGTTTTTTTCATGCGGGTTTAAAGGCCTGTACGTCAGATAGGGTTGGAATGGACGGCTGCGCGCCGGCGCAAGTGACCGACAGTGCCGCAGCGATCTGCCCGTAGCGAATCGCCTCGGCTTCGGATTTGCCAGCGGCCAGTGCAGCGGCGAAACCACCGACGAAGGTGTCCCCCGCCGCTGTAGTGTCGACGGCCTTCACTTTCGGCGCCGGGAAATGCTCGAAACCCTGACCGTTGGCAAACAAAGAGCCTTGAGCACCGAGGGTAATGATGACTTTGCCCGCGCCCATGGCGATCAGGTGACTGGCCGCGTTTTCAGCGGATTTCAGCGAATCCACCGGCAACCCGCTCAACGCGCTCGCCTCGCTTTCGTTGGGGATCAGATAATCGATCGCGGCAAACCAGTCGGCGGGCAGTGGACGGCTGGCCGGCGCCGGGTTGAGGATCACGGTTTTGCCAAGCGCACGCGCACGCTTCAATGCATGACCCACGGTCGCGTCGGGAATTTCCAGCTGGCAGATGACGACGTCAGCCGCTTGCAACACGGCATCAAAACGGTCGATCACTGCCGGTGTCATGGCGCCATTGGCCCCAGCGACAATGACAATCGCGTTCTGGCTGTTGTCATCGACCACGATCAGCGCCACGCCACTGGAATCCTCGACAATGCTCACCGCCTGGCAATCAATCCGCTCAGCCAGCAAGGCGTCGCGCAATTGCACGCCGTAGTCGTCATTGCCGACGCAACCGACCATCGCCACTTGCGCCCCCAGTCGCGCAGCGGCGACGGCCTGATTGGCACCCTTGCCGCCGGACACCGTGGCAAAGGAATGACCGATCAGCGTTTCACCGCCTACAGGGAGGCGTGGCGCCCGGGTCACCAGATCCATGTTCAGGCTGCCTATTACCACTACATTTGCTGGCATACATCATTACTCGTCAATTCGGTTTCAGCGGTATTCGGTGAACACGCCGGACAGCGGCGCGGTCGATTCGCGCAGGACAATACTCGGGGTCACGATGCGTTGATCGGTGCCCAGATTCGGGGTGGCAATCCTTCGCAACAATACTTCAGCCGCCATTTCGCCCAGTTGCAGGATCGACTGGCCGACGGTGGTCAGCGCCGGGTACACGTAGCGGCTCATCTGGATATCGTCGAAGCCGATTACCGACAACTCGCTCGGTACGCGCACGTTGCGCTCAGCCGCCGCACGCAGCACGCCGATACCGATCATGTCGTTACCGGCAAAGATCGCGCTGGGCGGGTTGTCTTCGAGCAGGATCGCTGCCGCGTTGTAACCGCCGGTGCTGGTGAAATCACTTTCCAGCATGCGCGCCTGGCGCACTTCGATACCAGCCTCTTTCAGCGCCCGGCAATAACCGGCCTGACGCATCTGCGCCACGCTGGTACTCGCCGGGCCGCCGATGGTGGCGATGTCGCGATGCCCCAATTCCAACAGGTGGCGAGTCGCCAGGTAGGCACCGTACTCGTGGTCGATGCGCACCAGATCGGCATCGACGCCGTCCAGGCTTCGGTCGACGATGACCATTGGCGTTTTAACACCCGCCAGCCCTTGCGCCAGACCACTGTCACCGCCGGCGGAGGCAACAATCAAACCGTCGATGCGTTTTTCCAGCAGCACACGTAAATAGCTGCGCTGCTTTTCCGGGTTGTCGTCGGAGTTGCAGAGGATCACGCAATAGCCGTTACGCTCACAGTAATCCTCGATGCCCCGCGCCAACTCGGCGAAGTACGGGTTCAGACTGTTGGGCACCAGCAGGCCGATGGTCGCGGTGGTCTTGGCTTTGAGTGAGCGCGCCACCGCACTCGGCACATAGTCGAGGCTCTTGATCGCCGCCTCGACTTTCAGCCGCACTTGCTGGCTGACCGGCCGGGTGTTGTTCACCACGTGGGACACGGTCGTGTAGGAAATCCCCGCGAGCGCCGCCACATCCTTGATCGTTGCCATATCGGTTTCCTAGCCCCGTCGACTGGCGCGCTGACTGCGATAAGTATCGAGCACCACGGCGATGACGATCACCGCACCGGTGATGATGCGCTTGGTCGGCTCAGTCGCACCGATTTGCGCCAGACCGGCCGCCAGTACGGAAATGATCAACACGCCAAAGAAGGTGCTGATCACCGAACCGCGCCCGCCCATCAGGCTGGTGCCGCCGATGACCACGGCCGCGATCACTTGCAGTTCCAGACCGGAGCCGGCATTCGGATCCGCTGCTTCCAGACGGGAAATCTGGAACAGCGCCGCGATACCGGCAAGCAACCCCATCAGGCTGAACACCAGAATCTTGTAGGGCTTCGGATTGATCCCAGCCAGCCGCACGGCCTCTTCGTTGGTGCCGATGCCGATCAAGTAGCGACCGAACACGGTGCGGGTCAGAACCGCCTGAGCAATGATGATGACCAGGAAGGCAATGATGAACGACGGCGAGATACCGAACGCGATGGGGTTCGACAGCCAGGCAAACGAGTCGCCGATGTAGGCAGTGCGCGACCCGGTCATCTGATAGGCCAGGCCACGGGCCATTTCCAGCACGCCGAGAGAGACGATAAACGATGGAATCCGCCACGCGACAGTGATCGACCCGGTGACTGTGCCGGCCAGTGCCGCCACCGCCATGCCGAGCAACGCCGAGGGCAACACGCCCCAGCCCCAGCCGAGAATCGCCACACTGACCGTAGATGCCGCCAGCGCCAATACCGAACCGACCGAAAGGTCGATGCCGCCGATGATCAATACGAACGTCATGCCGACCGCCAGCACCATCAAATCGGGGATCTGGTTGGCCAGGGTGCTGAAGGTGTTATAGGACAGAAAGTGGCTGCTCAAGACCGAGAACAGCGCAATCATCGCCAGCAAGGCCCCGGCCAGGCCGAGATAAGTGCCCAGGCCGTAGAAATTGCCACTACGTTTGCCGGCAGGAGATGCAGTTTTCATGGGAGATCCCTAGGCGCCGCTTCGTTGAGCAACGCATCACGTTTTTGGTAGCCGGCGAACGCGGCGGCAAGCAAATCATCCTGAGTCCAGCTGTCGCGTTCGAACGTGTCGATCAGACGCCCGGCCGACAACACGCCGATGCGGTCGCAGATCAGCATCAGTTCGCGCAGGTCACTGGACACCACCACCAGCGCTTTGCCCTGGCGCGTCAATTCGCCGAGCAAGGCATAAATGTCGAACTTGGCGCCGACGTCGATGCCACGGGTGGGCTCATCGAACAGCAGTACCGAACAATCACGCTCCAGCCAGCGGCCGATCACCACCTTCTGCTGGTTACCACCGGACAACTCTGAAACAAGCTGTGTCGGGCTCGAACTGCGGATGCGCATGGCGTCGATCTGACGCTTGGCAAGGGCGATTTCATCGCCGTTATTGACGACACCGCCGCTGGAAATTTCCGGCATGTTGCCCAGCGCAATGTTCGCGCTGATCGACTGACTGAGCAGCAAACCTTCGCCCTTGCGGTCTTCAGTGATCAGCGCGATGCCATTGCGCACCGCATCGACCGGCGAGCGCACACTGACCACTTTCGCTGGCGAACCGAGGGCGATGGTGCCGCTGTCGGCGGTGTCTGCACCGAAGATCAAGCGCAACAACTCTGTGCGCCCTGCCCCGATCAGTCCGGAAATCCCGAAAATCTCGCCGGCACGCACTTCGAAGGAAACATCGCGAACCTTGTCGGAGCGAGTCAGGCCTTTGACCGTCAACGCTGGGGCGCCAATATTGCGCGCGCCCATATCAATGTGCTCGCCCAGTTCGCGGCCCACCATCAAGGTGACCAATTGCTCACTGTTGTAGTTGGCCATTGGCTCGACGCAGACCAGATGACCGTCACGCAGCACGGCAATGCGCTGCGCCACGCGGGCCAGCTCTTCGAGACGGTGGGAAATGTAGATGATCGAAACGCCGCGCGCCTGCAAGCGGGTGATTTGCTCAAAGAGCATTTCGACTTCGCGCGCGGTGAGCATCGCGGTTGGCTCATCGAGAATCAGCACATGGCAATCGCCGATCAGGTTGCGGGCGATTTCAACCATCTGCTGATGGCCGATACCCAATTCGCCGACCAGTGTGTCCGGATCGATTGCGTCGAGGCCGACTTGCGCCATGGCTTCGATGGCAGCTTTGCGCAGTTGCTTGCGGCTGATCCAGCCACCGTTGCTCGGCAGGTTGTCGAGAAACAGGTTCTCCGCCACCGACAGGGTCGGCAACAGATTGAGTTCTTGCATGACCATGCGCACGCCGAGGTCTTCGGCCTGGGTACGGCTGCCCGGGCGATAATCCTTGCCCTGAAACTGCATCTGGCCGCTGGTCGGGGTGACCAGTCCGCCAATGATTTTCGACAAGGTGCTTTTACCGGCGCCATTCTCGCCGGTCAGCGCCAGTACTTCACCGCGCATCAGCGTCAACTCGATGCCGGTCAGCACCGGTTGCGCATAGGTCTTACCGATACCGCTGACCGAGAGGACAGCGTTCGGGGCGGAAACTGACATAAAAACTCTCCATGCGCTCGCCCGGACGGACGAGCGCCGTTGTGTCGCCAGAAGACTTACTGGGTGACCAGCTCGACCGGTGTTTCGATCACGCCGTTGGCGCCGCTGTCGACTTTCTCGCCCTTGATGATTTTCAGCGCGGTTTCGATGCCGAATACGGCTTGCTTGGCAGCGAACTGGTCAGCAGTGGCCAACACACGGCCGTCTTTCAACATTGGCTTGATCGCATTGATGTTGTCGTAACCGACGACCTTCACCTGACCAGCCTTGCCGGCGGCTCGTACGGCGGAAACGGCACCGACGGCCATGCTGTCGTTACCGGCCAGCAGCGCTTTGACGTCCGGGTATTCGCTGAGGATCGACGCAGCAACCTTGTTGCCCTTGTCGATTTCCCAGTCACCGGACTGCAGGGAAACGATCTTGATCTGCGCGGCGTCCATCGCATCTTTGAAGCCCGCGGTGCGCTGCTGCGCGTTGGTCGTCGTCGAAACGCCTTCAATGATGCCGACTTCGTCACCGGCCTTGAGCTGCTTGGCCAAATATTCACCGACCAGACGCGCGCCTTTACGGTTGTCCGGGCCTACGAAAGGCACGCTGATGTTTTTGCTTTTGACGATGGCCGGATCGAGCTGGTTGTCGATGTTGATCACGGTGATGCCGGCGTCGACGGCTTTCTTGATCACCGGCACCATGGCCTTGGAATCAGAAGGCGCGATCACCAGAGCGTTGACCTTGGCCAGAATCATCTGCTCGACGATACGGGTCTGGCCAGCGGTGTCGGTTTCATCCTTGATGCCGTTGGAGATCAGGTCGAAATCGGCGGAGTGTTCTTTCTGGTAGGCCTTGGCGCCGTCTTCCATGGTCAGGAAGAATTCGTTGGCCAGGGATTTCATGACCAGCGCGACTTTGGGTTTTTCAGCAGATTCGGCGAACGCCGAGGAGACAGGTAGTGCGGCGGCTGTGGCAGCCAGCATAGCGACAGCAAGAAGGCGTCCAGCGAATGGCAGCTTCATGGGTTCACTCCGATCTTATGATTATTGTGAGCAACGCTTGCGCTGGCGTAAGCTACTTTGGCTTGTTCAACGGAATACTCCACCGAGAAAGCCGCGCAAACGTTTGCGTAGACCAGACTATGCGAATCCCGCCGACATTTGTCAACATTCAGAAATAGTATTTATTACGGGGGCGAATCGCATGATTCGCCCCGGCGATCAGGCTGTTGTGCTGACCAGGCCACCGCTGCTACTGCTGGCGTCCTTGGCCAATTCCTTGATCAGATTCCCGGAGACCTCCGAGAGCGCACCGTTGGTTTGCGCGATCTGCCCCTGAATGGACATGACAGCGGCTGCCTTGGCGTCTGCGGTTGGATAGTTGGCGGCCTGCGCGGCAGCCAGTTGCTGCTGTTGTTCCTGTAACTGCTTTTGCAGTTCCTGCATGCGTTTGAGCAGCATCTTTACCGCAATGCTCTGGTTGCCGCCGCTCTCGGCCTTGCTGTCTTCCTGCGCAGGAGCACCGGTTCTGACCTTGGTGGAATCGCCGCCTTCCTTGCCCGTCAACGGGGTGGAAGTTTGGGCAGTGGCTTCGTTCAGGGCATCAATCGTGGCAGTGGATTTACCACCGATGGTGATGGCGCTGGCATTGGGAAAACCGACCGACAGTGACATGTTAACTCCTCAAAAATAAACATTCCTTGAACACGCATCGGCCTGCACGCGGGTTTCTTTAGCCAAGAGCGGGAAACAGCCGCCACGATCATCGGTTGTACCTTTCGGTCAGCCGAACACGCACACCGCCGATGTTCGGAAACCCGGATGAGCGCTTCGCGCCAACGATTCCACCATCAACAAAATCTTGATGCAAATCATCAGGTTAAACATTTTTCTCAAGCACAGTACGTCTGGTACAGATCCTGCTCCCTCCCCTGCACCCCGGACATCCAGATCGGTTTGGGGTGTATCTAGATGAACCTGCACCAGCACCGTCTCACTACTAGAGAGAAAAATAATGAAATCTGCTTTCAACACCTTGGTTCCGGGCGCTTTGGCCCTCCTCCTGCTCCTGCCTACCGCCCTTCAGGCAAAAGAAGTCGAAACCCAGACCAAACTCGCCAATGTCGTGGTACTTGCCACCGGCGGCACCATCGCCGGCGCAGGCGCCAGCGCTGCCAACAGTGCGACCTATCAAGCGGCCAAGATCGGCGTCGAGCAACTGATCGCCGGCATTCCCGAGCTGAGCAAACTGGCAAATGTGCGTGGCGAACAAGTCATGCAGATCGCTTCCGAAAGCATCACCAACGACAACCTGCTGCAACTGGGACGTCGCGTCGCCGAACTGGCTGACAGCAAAGACGTCGACGGCATCGTCATCACCCACGGCACCGACACCCTCGAAGAAACCGCGTACTTCCTCAACCTGGTGGAAAAAACCGACAAGCCGATCATCGTTGTCGGCTCGATGCGCCCGGGCACCGCGATGTCCGCCGACGGCATGCTCAACCTGTACAACGCCGTGGCCGTCGCCAGCAGCAAAGAAGCTCACGGCAAAGGCGTACTGGTGACCATGAACGACGAGATCCAGTCGGGTCGCGATGTCAGCAAAATGATCAACATCAAGACCGAAGCGTTCAAAAGCGCCTGGGGCCCACTGGGCATGGTGGTTGAAGGCAAATCCTACTGGTTCCGCTTGCCTGCCAAGCGCCACACCATGGATTCGGAATTCGACATCAAGAACATCAAGAGCCTGCCTGACGTAGAGATCGCCTATTCCTACGGCAACGTCAGCGACACTGCCTACAAAGCACTGGCCCAATCCGGCGCCAAGGCAATCATCCATGCCGGTACTGGCAACGGCTCGGTGTCATCGCGCGTAGTGCCAACCCTGCAAGCACTGCGCAAGGACGGCGTGCAAATCATTCGCTCGTCCCACGTCAATGCCGGCGGTTTCGTTCTACGTAACGCCGAACAGCCTGACGACAAGTATGACTGGGTTGTCGCGCACGACTTGAACCCACAGAAAGCCCGCATCCTGGCCATGGTCGCGCTGACCAAAACCAATGACAGCAAAGAGCTGCAGCGGATGTTCTGGGAATACTGATTGACCTTCGCCCGATCTTTTCCTGATCGGGCACTCTTCACGCCACTCGTTTACCGGGCGAGTGGTGTGTCGCCCACATCCCTCATGCATTTTTCCTACAAAAAACACGACGCGCCTTACACCAAATTCGGAAAACCGCTGTCAGAGGATTTTCTTGAATTTTAAGCAGTTGCGAAAATGCTTACAGTTAAATACTGTATGCACGTACAGCTTAATAAGGATAACCTCGTGGCCACCTCCCCTGATGCTCCTGACGCTTTCGAACGCATGGGTCTGCGCGTTCAAAAAATCATCAACTCCCCTACCGCACAAAAAGCCAAAGCGGCGCTGATCTTCCGTCTGCCGGACGAGCCGATGGATGAGTGGGAGCGCCTGCTCGAGGAAATCGACGAGAACGACAACGTTACCCTTGCCTACCGCGACGACGGTGGCGTGCAGATTTTTTGGGTTGTGCCGAAGGAAGATTGATTCAATGAGTGTCCGCTGTTTTGCTTTGCTGTTGTTATCGTTCATCGCTTTTGGCGCCCAAGCTGGGGCGCCACGCACTTTTTCTGAAGCCAAGAAGGTTGCGTGGAAGCTCTATGCACCGCAGTCCACCGAGTTTTATTGCGGGTGCAAATACACTGGCAACAAGGTCGATCTGAAGGCGTGTGGTTACGTCCCGCGCAAGAATGCCAAGCGCGCGTCGCGCATCGAGTGGGAACACATTGTGCCGGCCTGGCAATTTGGCCATCAGCGCCAATGCTGGCAAGAAGGTGGGCGCAAGAACTGCACGCGTTACGACCCGACCTATCAAAAAGCCGAAGCCGATCTGCATAACCTGGTGCCAAGCATTGGCGAGGTCAATGGCGACCGCAGCAACTTCAGCTACGGCTGGCTGCCAGTGCAATCCGGGCAGTACGGTTCATGCTTGACCCAGGTCGATTTCAAGGCGAAGAAGGTCATGCCTCGCCCGTCGATTCGCGGCATGATTGCCCGCACCTATTTCTACATGAGCAAGCAATATGGCTTGCGCCTGTCGAAACAGGATCGGCAATTGTATGAAGCCTGGGACAAGACTTACCCGGTGCAGGATTGGGAGCGCCAGCGCAATCAGAGCGTAGCGTGCGTGATGGGACGCGGTAACGAATTTGTCGGCCCGGTGAATCTGAAAACCTGCGGCTGAACAGACGCGTAAAAACAAAAGGCCCCGAGTGTGATGCTCGGGGCCTTTTCGTTTGTGACTAGCTGCCGGCCTTGTTGTAGCGCCAATAGCCCATCAGGTTAAGCGACTCGCGCGGGATGCCGCATTCCTTGATCAGGTACCGGCGCAAACTCATCACCGCTGCCGACTCACCAGCGATCCAGCCGTAAAATCCTTCAGGGGCGGTATCGGCAATTTCCCAGAGAATGTCTTTGTCGATATCGACATCGGCCAACTCAATTGCACGCCCCGCTGGCGATACATGGACGGGCAAGGTCGCCTCACGCACGGCTTCCACTATCAGTGTTCCGGCGGCCGTTTCATTTGCCTGATCGCGAATCAACCACTGCACCGACAACCCCGGCCAGTCCGGCACGGCAAGCATGTCCTGAGCGCTGTCCACCTCGAAAAAGGCCTGCACCTGCGGCGGCTCGGCAAGCGCCGCCAACTCATCAAGAATGCCCATGGCCGCTGGCAGCGCCGTGGCGTCGGCAACCAACAGTAATTGTTTGAGAGTGTGCGGTGGCTTCCATTCGAATCCGCCGGCTTCCTGCGCTGAAAAATGCTGGTCAGGGGCAAGAATCTGCATCGAATCGCCTGGCTGCGCACGCAATGCCCAACGTGAAGCCGGACCGGTTTCACCGTGCAGGACAAAATCGATATCAACTTCACCCTGTTCGGCGCGCAGATGACGGATGGTGTAGGTGCGCATCGCGGGACGTCGATCGGCCAGCATCGACTTGAATCGAGCGTACCAGCCCTCTTCCTGGGCGAGACTTGATTGCGAACCATCAGCGGCCGGAAAAAACAGCTTCACCCGCTGATCCGGTGCCCAAGTGGCCATTTCATTGACAGGTGAACCGGCGAGAGTGATCCGCATCATGTGCGGGCTCAGCCGGGTTTTACGGTGCAGGACAACATCGAACAATTTGTACGGATTGGCGGAGGCCATGGGGAGCTCCTTGTGGAAATCATCAGCGATTCCAATAGGAACGAATCGCGTTTGATTGCCTTTAGGCAGCTCCGCCGAACGGACCGCTTACGGGGTGAGTGGATGCTCGACCAGCACCGATTCAACGTTCTGCTTTTTCGCCTTCACCAAGGCTGCGTCCACTTGCACCTTTCGTGCTTCAGCTTCGGCCTGGGAGTTGAACGGGCCAATCAGAATGCGCGTTTTGCCACTGCTGTCCTTGATGACTGTGGGCACGAAAGCATGCTCGATCAGCCAGCCGCTCAAATCGCTGACCGCTTGAGGCGTTTCACCGCGCACCTCAAGATCCCACTGCGGAGCAGAGACCACCGCAGGCGCTGCTGTCACTGCCGTTTTCGGCTTCGGCACGTCTACACTCTTGCCTTCACCACAACCGGCCAAAACCAGTGCCGCGACTACCCAGACCAATTTGCGCACAACGCTTTCCTCGAAATTCTCAAAGCGGCGATCTTAACATTCAAAAATACTTCGCGAGCCCCGCAAAATGGGCACAAAACAACGAGATTGATGATTGCAGCCTCTGTATAGTTACGCCCTGGGAATTAATGCCGCATCTGCGCGTCAGAAAGAGGCACCCAAACCGTGAGACTTCGCACTAATCTATACGTACCACCGACCTCTGCACTGTCTGAATCAGGTGCCCTACAAAGCAATCAAGGAGAAGACCATGCTGATACTCACCCGCAAAGTCGGTGAAAGCATAAATATTGGTGATGACATTACGATCACCATCCTCGGCGTAAGCGGCCAACAAGTCCGCATCGGCATCAACGCTCCAAAGAACGTTGCCGTGCACCGAGAAGAAATTTATCAGCGCATTCAGGCTGGCCTGACCGCACCGGACAAGCCACAAACGCCCTGAGCCACATTGCAGTCAGTAGCCAGTTCGTTTACCTGCGTGTAATGACTGGCTAAAGATTCACGCGCCGTATTGCCATCCGCTTCCCAATCCCCTTGGGCACGGCGCCTGACACATAAGCCCCGTCACCCCCCCCTCCTGTTGCCGGCGATACTACCCGCCATTATTGAGTCTGGCTGTCGGACATTTCCGATAGGACTCAGCGAATTTGCCCTCCTAGCCAAATGTCACGCCACGCGCCATCCCAGTCGCTGCAACCACGATCAGCACCAACAACAGCGCTTCAACATGACTGATTCGCGCAAACAACTTTGCCCGAGAGGTATCGAACGCCGTGCCCCGCGCTGAGGCAATGCGCCATTTGATCAACGTGATCATCGGTGCGAGCTCGACCAATAGAACCAGCACGAACAGCGTCATCTTCAGGTGGAACAGCGGCTGGTGGAGGTAATAGTCAGCGCCCTTTTCATAACCGCCGAAGGCACGCATTCCACCGGTGATCAGCAAAATCACGGCAGAAATACCCCATAGGTTATCGGCGATCAGTACGCGACCGGCGTCCGCCGTCCCAGCCGCCAGGCGACTGAATGCGCTACCTCGAGTGAGCACCGCCCAGAACCCCAGGGCAAACGCCAGTAGATGAATAGCAGCAAGCGACCAGTGAACCAGCATCGACACACTCCTGCGCAAAGAGTTGAAAATCGGCCAGTCAGTAGTAGTTGAAAAAGTATGGTCTTGCCCGTGCGCAATTGTCAGGACGACGGTAGAAATGCCAAATCGCAGGCAAAAAAAATCCCAAGCAGCTGATGGAAGCTTGGGATTTAAAAATGCATAAACCGTGGTGGTGAACGCGGGGCGAATGTTACTGAATCAATCGACGTGTAACAACTTATTTTTGATAACCGGTCGGTTAATAATCATCGTAAGTCATTCAATATCCACACTTTTAAAAAGGACGCTGGCGACAAACGGTCAAAAATCAACCGATCTGACAGTGTGAGAGTTGTTGACCACCGCTTCCGCGCAGGAGGATTATTCGCGCGCAAATTTACACGGACGTTAAACATTGAAAACTTCTTCGCCTATGGACAGGACGCCCTCGCCCTTCATTCGTCGTGGAGGCCTGCGCAATCCACGCAAGCCGCGCCAGAACCCCACAAGCGTTGATGGCCGCGAAAAAATGAAACGCCAAACCCTGCTCATCAGCTTCTTGTGTTGCATCAGCCTCTTCGCCAACGCGACCGATGTCCCTATCAAGGAAGGCATGTCGTTTATAGGTGCGAGAAAAGCGCTGCTGCAAAGTGGCTGGCAACCTAACAAAACCTATTCCGGCGAATACGGTGTCGAAAACATCCTCATGAGAAAAGGCTTTGTTGAAGTTGAATCCTGCTCCATGGGCGTTCAGTACTGCATCTTCAACTACACCAAAAACAACACCTGCCTGGGGGTAGGCACCGTCGGGGAAGAGACCAAGGACATGAGAATTTATTCGTGGAACTTTGAATGCCCTGACGTAGAACAGGAAAACCTTGAAAAGTGAGATGCCTCCCCGGCGCTTGCATCCTGCTTTGTTTCTCCAGCGCGCTTGCCTGCGCAACCGACATCCCGATTAAAAAAGGCATGCCGTTTCTATCCGCGCGAAAAGCATTGATCAAACACGGCTGGCAGCCAAGCGCGCCAAAAGCGATGCAGCCCGTTGGCACTGCCGTAGAACTGGAAAGAATCGGCATTGTAGAAATCGAGCGATGCACCCAAGGCGTGCAATATTGCGAATTCCATTACCAAAAAAACAGCGAATGCCTGGGCATCACGACGACAGGCGAAGAGGTTGAGGACCTGGTCGTTGATGCCTGGGACTTCAAGTGTCCGTAGCCCGCCCTGCACACCCGCGCTCAGGGGACACAGGATGTATAGCGAGCACTTTTACAGTGTGGCTTGCCCATCTTTTGAGGCGATATCGATCACTTGCTCCGGGGACAGCACCTGCGAATAACTGACATCTTCGAAGTATTCCTCTGGCCAGAAAATCAAATCCGATATCCGCTCATTCGGAATGTTGATTTCCAGCATGCTCAGCCAGAACTCAACGTCATGATCGGCGCCATCGCCCTCCATGACCCTGCGAGCCAGTTCGATCAACTCTTGCCTGGTGATGTCTGCCACGCGCTGCTCGTAAGGCGTGGCCAGGATCTTGCGAACCCACGTATCGTGATCTTGACCACCATAAATGCCCTGGAAGTCGATGAACTCAAGTTCGGTCATGGCCTCACGATTGAATTGCGCCAACTGACTCAGCGTCTGCTCGGGGTGCCCGCAATCAATCTCTTGTGCCAGCTTGGTCAGTCGGGCAACCCGGGATTCATCCAGCACAGGCGGCATTAACTCGCTGCGAAGTTCCATTTCATCTCTCCATTCACTTGCTGTGCCTTGACGCTCTGCAGAGTTGAAAATGCTCTAACAGAAACATCAGGTGGGATGTTTTGCAAAAGTTTTGCAAATCGCAGACAACAAAAAAGGGCCCACCTTTCGGTGAGCCCTTCTAGACCGCCCAGCAGAGCGGATTTTGTTTGGTAGGCGCGATTGGACTCGAACCAACGACCCCCACCATGTCAAGGTGACCTCAGGACTCACGTAACCTCATGATACCAAAGGAAAAACCTACCTACAAAGCATGCTGAAATATCGCGATTACACCCTATAAGAATCAACAACTTACAGCTGTATTTTCCTACAGTGGTCTATTCTCCTCCGGCATCCTGCCGACCGAACACCAATCCAAAACCATACAGCTCGTCGCCTCACCCTCGCTCAGCGGACGCGCCTCGATTACTGTATATCCAAACAGTATCAGCAAGGCGCGCACTTGGATCCCCTCTATATAGAAGACACCGACGATTGGCTCGGCTGCCCAACCCCACTCGAAACCTGCCGGCATCAGCTCCGGATGTACGAGAACGAATTCGAAGCGCTCACCATTAACCTGGAGCGAGCGCTGCAAAATATTCAGGGTTTGGTTCGAGATAATGATGCGCTCACGCAGGAGAGGGATTCTCTCAGAGCAAAGCTTCAGAGCGCCGAGTCGGACTTACTGAGCGAAAAGCGCAGATTTGCAGACGTTGCTCACCAGAGAGACTATCTGCACCAGGAAAATCAGCGCCTGCTCAGGGATCGCCGTAATGACGAGGAAGAGTGAGGCGAATGCAGGCTCAGGGCACGTCCTTGAAAAAGATGTGTCCGCCCAGCCTCAGCGTCTGCTTTGCCTTCGCTGCCCACGCGGGCGGCGCCTTCATGCTGAGCGCGTAGTAGTGCGTCGCGCCGCCAGTTGGATCAGGCACCTTGCCATCAATCACCTGGTCGGCAGCGATACGCGCCTGCGCCAGCTCACGGAAAGGGATCTGCTTCACGCCGATCAGGAACTGATAGTTCGGATCGGTCTTGTTCCAGCAGCTGAACTGCCATGGCTTTTGGCAGACGCCTGCATAGCCCTCTCCCCACCACGAATTCGTCTTACCGTCGAATACCCGGTTACGGATCGTCCAGGCCACGGCCACCTGCCCGGCCGTTGATTCGCCACGGGCTTCACCCCACAGCGTGCGCGCGAGGACGTCTCGGTCTTTTTCAGTTGCAGCCATCACTTTTTCTCCAGGCAAAAAAATACCCGCTCAGTGGCGGGTGCGATCGTGGTTCTTGCGGTGCTTCAGTCCGGCTTACGCCCGGGCGACAGTCGTCTCGTCGTTGTAAGGTTCTGGCTGCTCCGGCCATGTTGGCGCTGTTGGCCAGATAGGCTGGCCGGTGACGCGACCGAGGAAAACGCGGTACTTCTTCCACTCGGCCAGCATCACAGCCCGTAGCGGCTTTTCCTCCACCTCTTCGGGTAGAGCGTAATCGCCAGCAATGGCATCGTTGATTGCGTCGATTCGACCTTGCAGCGCGGTGACCTGCGCTGTTGCCTGGCGTGTGCGGGCGTTCAAGTCAGCCGTCGTCTCCCGCAGCAGATCTTGCGCAGCGATGGCGTCGATCAATGACTGGGGGATTTCCTCGACAAGGCTTTCACCCTGAGCCAACTCCGCCTCGGTGAAGTCGGAGCCCACAGCGCGCCAGCCGTAATCGGTAATTGCGTAAGGCATGTTTACCTCTCAAATCGATAGCCGGACACGCGCACCCGGAACAGGCCGCTGCCCGGGGTCGCATCGAGCGCGTAAGTGAATCGTTGGCTTGCATCCAGCACCAAATCCGCCGAGCCGCTCGAACCCACGGTAATCGCCAGTAAGTAGTTGGTCGCATTGGGTGTGAAATTGACCTCAGAGTTGGCGATAAACGCGTTGCCGACGTTGGTGGTCAACAGGTAGTTCGCCTTCGCTTCTTTAGACGTAACCGGCACGATCGAGCTGCAATCGACAGAGGTGAACGCGGTAGCCGCCCCCGCAACCACGAGGAAAGGCGCAAGGTTCAACGATTCCAAATAGAAAATCGTGTTGTTCTGCAAATGCGTGATCTTGTGCAGTTGCCCCGAAGCGTTGGTGGCTATCGATCCAAGGTATCGCCTCGAACTATCACCAGTTTTCGCCCGAGCCCTGCCGAAGTAAGGCACGGCCGGCGCAGCAATGACAGCCTCGATCGCAGCCGTTCCGGCGTTGTCATACAGGTAGATGTGATACCAGGTGCTTGCAACGAGAGTCAGCCCCGACAGTGTAAGAGTCGTCGAAACCTGCACCACCTTTCCAGCACCAACGCCTGCACCAGGCACATACGCCGCCCCGATCCCGACAGATAGAGAACTTGCGTTGTTCCAGGTCAGAATGAGTCCATCAATGAAGCCGGCCGAAACCCCGCCCTGTACGCTCGACAACGGCTTGGTAAGGCCGGTGAGTTCGGTGATATCTGAATTCGTCCCACGCTTCGCCGCCAGCAAGGTCGTGCGCGCAGCCGAATCACTGGGAGCAATGATCAGCCCTTTGGCGAAGTCAGAAAGGCCGAGAGCCGTCAGGGCATCGCCTGATGTTGTGCTGCCCGTACCACCTTTGCTGATCGGCAAAATTTCATAGTTGCCGGTCGTGCCGAGCGCCGCCAGCTTTTGGCCCCACTGATTGACCAAAGAGCGCAGCGCATCGGCCGAGTCCTTGACATAGCCCTGCATCGGCGCCACCGCGTAACTGCCGGCACCGTTTGTGGCGCCCTGATAGTTCGGTAAGATCGACATGGCCGTGTCGCTGGCAATGTTCGTCACCTCGTACCAACCACCATCAGGACCACGGAATGCGTCGCCGACCCGGCTGTTGGCAATGAACGCCGTGCCGATACCGATGACCGCGTTGGAATTTTGGACGACAGAAACCGTCCCGGATTTGTACCAGGGCATTAAGGATCTCCAGAAGGTTCAAGGTTCAGGCCAGCAATTTGGCGCAGAGGAAAGGCCGGTGACCCTGGTCAGTCCAAGCCGTAAAGGCCAGGCTGTACATCATGATGCGGCCGCCGGCGTAATCGACCCCAAGAGCGCAACCGCCCCCTGTACCATCGTTATGGCAATTCATCGCAAAAGGGTTCAGTGATATGTATTCGCCGACACCAAGCGTCTTATTTATCCCCCAGATGTAACGGCGTCCAACGGTAAGCTGCTCCATGCCGAGATACGCCCAGTTTCCCGCGGCGAAAGTCACCACAACCGCTGGCGCGCCACTGTCGTAAACGAGAGCCCCACCACCATCCCAAAGACGCATCCCGTAAGTTGCGGTACCCATCGAAGCCCAGGCGGCCACGAAATACAGCCCGCTCAGGGTGGCATCTACTACGGACGCGCGCATGGAAAACCCAGTCCAGTTACCCGGACCACCTGTAAACCAGACCGAAATAGGCACCTGAATAACGCCTGTCTGGTTAGGCCGGATGAAAACCATTGGTGGATCGGCACTTGTAACAGCGCGGGAAAACGTCCCTGAGGCAACACTGCTCCCGGAATAGGAGCCTTTTGTCAGAACACATAGTCTCGGGGCGTCCGCATCGATCTGGACAAATGCATTGTCGTTGATGCTCTGAAAGCCGTAGCTCATGTTGAGTACCTGATTGCATATCCCTTCGCTACGACCCTGGTGCCGGTTGTCGATCCAGTCGCGGACGGATTTCTAAACCGCACGACAACCTGCCCCAGCGCCGTGGTTACGTACGGGTAAGATTTGGAGTTCCCGAGCCCATCTGTTTCGGATGACTGCACGTCTTGCGCTCTCGTCGGAATGATCATGAACACGCAGTTCGCAGGGTTGAAGCCCGGGATGTTCAGTGTGTAGCTGGGTGTGGCTCCACTGAAGTCGATCACGCCCTGCCAAAGCACCTGGTAGGTAAAGCTGTTGGTGTCCATGGAAAGGTTGCCGTTCTCATCCCAGACTCTCGCTCCATAAGTCATGCGTCGAGATCTCCCAGTTGCACACGCTTGACCCCGTTTTGGTCGAACACCTTGATGGCGCGGTTGGTCATTGTTAGGCGACCACCACCAGGCGCGGGGCCGTTGAATTCAAGATTGCCGAGTTTGTCCAGGCGCCACCCCATCACGCCCGAGACGTAGTTGTCGGACTGGATAAACGCGCCAATTTTTGCGTTGACGATCGAGCCATCCTTAACCAGAAGGGTATTGATGAATACCTGCCCACCTTCCACTGCAAATGGAATGGCGATGGCGCCTCCAGCAATCGTGTTAACAACGGCAAACCGATCCGCACTGACAAGGAATTGACTTTGCAATCCGGAACCGGTGTTCTCGATCCCGAGGCCGATGCCGGCAGCGACGTACTGCCCGTTTGCCGTGACCTGCATCTTCACCGACCACATTGTGGTCAGCTTGCCGTTGGTGTCTGCAAACGCTGTCGAAGTCTGCTGGATCGCCGCCGAGTTATTGCCAACGGAAACATTCAGTTGTTCGACCTTCGTCGCCGTCGCGGCATTGTTGGTAACGACTACTTGAGTCAGATCGGTAACATTGGCGGCTACTTGCGTGATGCCATCGGTGTTGGAGGTTATCTTCGCGTCGTAGGTTTTCAGCTCTTTGGCTGTTGCCTCGCGCTCCGAAGCGCTCACCTTAGACTCGGTCGCAATGCTTGAAGTACTGTTCCAGCCTTGCAGCGCATCAACGAGATCACCCTCCCCGCCGTCGTCACGGGAGGAAGCGCGCAGAGCTTCGAACGCCGTCGCTGTCGCAGTTACTTCGCCATCCAGCTCGGTAATGGCTGTGGTGTTGGTGGCAACCTGCTGAGCCAGGCCATTTGCGGATTCGATGGACTGCCCGACGTCAATCCAATACGCAAGATTGGGAGGAGGCGTATCGACCGGAACCTCAAGCTTGGCCTGATAGATGCGGCCACCTTCAACCACCATCTGGTCCTTCGGATAGACCTGATCGTGCTTGTAGGCAGTAAGGCCATCCAGTTGATCGATTTGATCCTGAAGACCAGGGATCTTATCGATCTCGTCCAGAATGTCCTGTCCGAGTTCGGTACGACCAACTTTGCCAGCCATCGCCGCGAGATAGGCAGACACGTCGTTTGAGGTCTGGGCCGGCACATAGAGGAACGAGCTCTTCCCGTAAGCGTTCGATGACCTGATGAAGTAGTAATAATTCGTCCAGAACCCCAGGCCTGTGTGGGTAAAGGTCAGGCCTTGCCCCAAATATTCCGCATCCGCAGAAGTGGCCGTCGGCGATGTGCTGAAGAAGTACTCGTAGGTCCCACCGTTGAGACCGTTTTGCGAGTTGCTCGGGATCAATACGATGTTGTCGATCGAGGACTGCACCACGCAGCTTTCTGGAATGGGCGGGCCGTTGATGCTGACGGTGATCGTCGCCTCGCCGGAGCGCGCCATTGGACCCACTGCCGCCACACTCATCGTGTAGTTGCCGGATGGCAGACCGTTTATAGCGATCTCTGTCGACGTTGCCGGCACGTTGTGTGACTGAATGGCGGTAGAGCCCTGGCGAACAATGACGATGTATTCCTTCACGATGCCCGTAGGAGGCAACCAAGACAGAACGCCTTGCGTAACCTCGGCGGTGGTGTCCTGCGTCCACGTCAGCGAGCTCGGCGTGCCGAGTCCACCAGCCGGGAGATTGATGAAGCCAATCGGGTTGTACGGCTGGCCCACGGCATCATCGAAGATTGCCGCTTCGTACTGCTTCACCTGCACGGTGCAGCCTTCGCTATCGCCCATGGACCAATCAGAGACGATGAACTCACCCAAGATGTTCAGCGATGGCAGATTCACCCGCACGACGCGCCCAGGGCGGCAGTTGTAACCAGCAAAGTTCATTGGAATGCTGATCGCTCCGCCAGCGCGTCTACGGCGCAACTCCATGTTAGCCAAGCGCTGGGCCTGGTACGGATCGGTGACGTAGGAATAGGTCAGCGTCTCTGCTGCCTCACCGCCGTCCTCGACAATCCACTGCGCGACACTGACCTCGGGGTAGTCGGTTTCTGTCCACGACTGCAAAGGATCAATGAACGTGCCACGGACGGTGTTGATTGCCGAGTCGTTGGTGGGCTCAGTGCTGCCGATGACCGTGCCGATCACCATGTCCTCGGTGATCTCGAAGTCATAAGGGCCGTAGTACGCGCCGGCCTGAAGCATCCAGCGCCCACCTACACGAATCAGATGTCCGCCGCAGGCCGCTTCCAGCTTCTGCAGAACGCCTGTGCGCTGCTCGTCCGCACCAATCACGCAACCAGATCGATAGCGCTGACTGGTAGAGCCGTCAGCATTGGTCAGGGCCTCGTCGCACACGTTGGCCGCACTGGCGAACGTTTCGAAGACGATTTCGTCGTCAGGAACACCGCAGCGTGCGCGCAAGAACCAGAGCAGGTGCAGAGCGGTATTTCCGCTGTAAACGGCGGTGCCGGTGCGCGGGTCGTAGATGTCGTTTCGACCGCGCACCACAAAACGGGTGTCCGGTATGCCCGACGGAAACTTTTCGGCACTGTACTGCAGCGAAACCCGAACAAAGGAAAGCCCGCGACCGATCTGGCTATCTTTCCAGTCCGGGCAGTTGGCCTTCAGGAAAGCGTTCACCTGAGTGGGATTGACCACCAGTTCATACGTCGCCTGCGCGCCGTAGCTACCGATCTCCTCTTCGCCAAGATAGATGTTTTCCAGCGCGGCAATTGGCCCCTCGGACAACACATACACCAAGTGCAGCCATTCGCCCTCTCCCTGCGCGCCTGCCTGTTCCTGCGCCCAGACCAGCACCCCACCGGTGGATACGCGGCCAAGAATGAAGCGAACCGGCGCCTTTGAAGACCGCACGGTCTGCGCCGAAGGTTCGTTGTCACGCAATGGTGACTTGGTGTTGAGTTTCTCCTGCTGCTCCGATGCATAAAAGGCCAGCGCGGCACCGGCGACCGCGCCCCACGGGCCGCCCTGGGCAAAACCAACAACAGCACCAACTACTACCGAGGCAAGTTTTCTGACGCCGCCACTCATTCAACCCTCCAAGCGGCCAGTGGCGCGCATTCGACACGGGCAGCGCCGCTGTCGGTTGTTGCCCAATAATCGCCAGCCCAAAAGATGGCCATGCTTCGCCCGCCAGGCGCGTCGTACAGCACCACGTCGCCGCGCTGAATGAATGTCAGTGGAACCCTTGAAAAGTGGGCATCCCACGCAGCCTCAAGGCTTCCGTGCTGTTTTTTCAGCTGCCGCTTGGCGCCGGCCTCGGTTTTGTATTTACCGCGATAGTTCTCGGCCGGATCGACACCACACACCGCCTCTGTGCAGTCAGCAGCAAACAGGCAGCAGTCAAATTCTCCCCATGAAAAAGGCCGCTCTTGGGCGGCCTTGATCACGTCGTTTAGACGGGTTGTCCAGTCTCTGTAGCGCATGGCTAACTTCCATAAGTGAATGTCGGCGCGTCCTTCGTCGAGCCCCAGTAAATGGGCCACTCAGACATCTGGGCGATCGCGTAGAAAAACCGGTCGCCGCCATGACGCGCGCGATGGTTTTCGTCAGTGAAGCGTTCGGTGCCGGTGCGACTCCATTCCGCCATACGGTCAACGACAGGGACGGTGATGCTGTTCCCGTCCTCCCCATTGCCAGCGAATGAAAACTTGGCGGCATCCATGCGGCCGGAAAACAGAATGTCAGCCGCGTAGTTGCCGGCCTCGTCGAACACGATGAACAAAACTTTCGCCAGCCGACCGCGACAGCCACGCACGTTGGTCTCGGACAGGATGTAGGCATCCAAGCCGCTGAGAGTCAGTTCGACCGACATGGGGGAGCCGGAGTTATCGCTTTCCTGTGATTGGCTCACCTGGCCAAAGTTACCCACGCCCAGGTACGTGATGCCATCGACGACCAGATCACCGGTGCCGGTATGCGCGAAGACCATGCCGTCGACGAAGTCGAGCTGAACGGCGTAGACCGGCATGAATCGGCCCGTGGCGATGATGTTCACGACGCTCTGGCTGAACGGAAATGCTGAGGGCATCAGAACGCCTCCCTGAATTGGTAACTACCGTTCGCGATCACCGGTTTAATGGACATCGCCCACGTATCAGTGGTCATGCGCATTTCCGAGTAGGGGTTGAGGTACTCAACAGCGGTGCCCGCCGTGAGCGTCTTGCGGATACGCTTGTTGAGCGACACCGTCACCCTGCCCTGTGCGTTCGCCGATGCGGGATCAGTGACCTCGAACATTTCACCGGCGATGGTGATGTAGTCACCGGCGCTGAAAGCAGCGGCGTTCGCTGCTGCGCCACCAATGACCATCGACCGCGATTGTGCGTTGCCGGTGACCACGGAAAGCGCTCCAATATTGTTGGTACGCCGGCGGGTGAATGCCGGAAGGTTGAATGTGCCCATCATGCCGTCAAGCTTCCCGAGGAATGAGGACAGCTGTCGCTCCTGCTCTCTGGTCAGCAAAGCGAAGGTCAAGGTGCACTGCCAATAGGCGCCCGGGTAGCCGACGATCTGCTGGGCGTTCGAGAGCGTCGAAGTGAATGCCCTGCTGTTGTTAACGATGCCCCACGTCATTTCAGACGGGCGCAGCGAAGCCGGCCACGTTAGAGCCATGTGATACTCCTTAAAGGCTTAGCGCCGCGCTATCAGCTGGCGGATGGTTCCGTTCATTTTCAGGTCGCGCACGACCATCTCGTAGCCACCCTTTGCTCCCTGCATCGCAGCCTCCTTGACCATGTTGATCGTTGCTTCGTCGGGGGAACCTTGAAAGCTAAAGTTTTGCTCAATGACAACGCCGGAGGCTAATGTGGAGGATCCTGATGCTGCGCCGGAATCCTTGGAGCTCGATGCCATCCCTACAAATCCGCCGTCTGCGTAGCCTTTGCTTGATGCGTTCATGCGCTCAAGGAATTCACGGGTGCCAGGCTGCGAAACCACTTCCTTGCGGACCACGAACTCGCCACCATGAACTACTCCTTTAGGCTCGTACCTTCCGCCATCTCCAGTGTATCCACCGTCGGAGAAGCCGAACTTCGAGGTATACCCCGCCGCCGATGCGCCGAGGCTCGATGAAGTTGCAGCAGATGAACCAGCGGCGAAGCCGCTACTCGCTGCCGACGAAGCGCCAGCCCCGGCGAAACCGCTAAACAGCGTACTGAAGATGCCCACCGCCGCCTGGCGCACCTGGATGCGGATCAGATCAGCAATGATGCCGTCAGCCAGATCCTTGAACGACAGCTTCCCGGTTTTCACGAAATTTACGATCGAGTCCTCCATGTTGCTGAAGGCATTGGTGAATAGCGATTTACTTTGTCCGGCCACGTCAGCAGCTTGCTCGGCATAGTTCTGGAACGCCGACCTTGCACCGTTCGACCAGTCCGCCTGAGCCTCATCCACTTTGGCCCAGCCATTCACCATGATTGCGACCTGCTGGGGGAATAGCTCCTCTGTGATATTGATCTGGTCCTGCAGATCCTTGCGCTGCTGGTCAGTTGAAGCCCTGGCAAGCTTGGTGCGCAGATCGAGGATTCGGTCATTGTGCTCGCTCTCCAGCTTCAGTCGTTCCGAGTCTCTTTGTGCCTCCTCGGAACCCTGCCCGATAGCAGCGGCTGCCTGGTTGGCAGCTTCCTGTTGAGTTTGGAGCTGCTTCTGAATCTGCAATCGATACTGTTCGGCCTGACTCAGCTCGCCACTTTTTTCAATAACTGCGGCGTAATCCTTTGATGCCTGGCCCAGGGCAACACCATACTGCTCCTGCGTGATCTTCCCCTTCGAAAGAGCAAGCTGCAGCTTCTCCTGTGCCTCGGTCAGGTCTCGAACAGCCTGCGCTGCCGGATCTGCCTTTTTGTAGAGAGCATCGAAGGCGCTCATTGCGGCGTTCAGCTCACCTTTTTCGCTCGGACCCTTGGGGGTTTTTGTTGGCTTATTTGGTGTGGTGCCAGCAATAACTTGTGCTGCGGCCTCGTCTGCCAACTGCTGAGGAGTTTTCCGCGGGGTGGCCGGTGCGGCTGGAGCGGTACCGCCATTTGTCAGCAGCCCGTAACCACTGAGCCCTTGCTTTTGCTGATCAATCAGCAGCAGATTGCGACCCGCAGCCAGGTTTACCGACTTGTCGATTATCCGTTGCATTGCGCTGACTTGACGGGTCGCGCTCTCTTCAGCCGCTTTTGCCGTATCGTCTAGAGCCTTCTTCTGTGCGGAAGCCGCGTCCTCAACGGCCTGCATCGCGGTGTAGCTCGCCACCAGAAGAGCCTTAAGGCGCTCCTGTTCGACCTTGTTGTTCTCCCTGACCGCGTCCTGGTACTTGTTGAGCAGGTCGGTCTGCGCTGCGATGGCTTTGGCTTGTGCTTGCTGCGCGGGGTTGGCCCCCATCTTTATGGCGGTGTATGCCGCCTCAGCCGCTGCGTTTGCGCCAACCAAGTCGCGGGTTTTGGTCAGTTGGGCGATGTACTTGTCCCACGTTTGGGCGCTGGCGCCATTGGCCTTACTGGTCGCGTCTTGCGATGCCGCCAGCTTGCCATTATTAGCTGAAACGTCCTGAGTGAGTTTGTTGACAGATTGCAGGCGCTCGGCATAGCCAGCCGCCGATTGAATATTGGTGTCATAGCCGGCCGCAATCCCTTCCAGAGAGGACTTGAATCCGCCCGACAGGCCTTGCGTCGATTGCAGCCAAACAGTGACATCGTCCAGGGTTTTCTGTCCGGACTTCACCTGAGCAATCATGCTCGACAGAGTTTCGAGGTCAGACGCTCGCGCCGAACCAACGGAGGTGATTGAGTTCTCAGCGATATTCGCGTACTTGCTGGCAGCGGCCGAAGCCTCATCCAATGCAGCCTGCTGTGCCTCTGCCCACTTCGAGGCCTGGTTGCGCTGCTGCGCGGCGGTCAGGCTGTCGAACTTCTTGACCGTTTCGTCAATCGTAAGATTTTGATCAATCAGCGACTGCGTGCCAGTGTCCGCGGAGTTGCTGAAATAGATGTAGGCAGCGGCAGCGGCGGACAAGCCGATTGTTACCAGCCCGAGAGGGCCGCCAATGGCCGCCATGGTTGCGCCGCGAACTGCCGCGCCCCGCGATTCTGCGGCATTGAGTGCGTTCTGTGCGGCAGCTTGCGCGCCCAGGATTGCCGCGCCTTCAGTCCGCGCTGCATTGAGCGCAACGGTTTGCTGACCGACGACTGCACCGGTCGCCAGCTCAGCTTGTCGTGCAGCAGCAAGGCGGGCCTCGGCGGCTGTGAGCTGCGAGGTAATTGCCGCCTCTGCAGTACGGATTTCGGCAAGCCTGGTGTGCGAAGCCGCTAGGCCCGTGTTGTTGATCTGCGCCTTCTGGCGCTGAATTTCAAGGTTTCGGTCTGCAACAAGCTGAGCAGATACAGCCTTCAGCTGCTTAAGGCTGGCCAGCTCTGTTTGGGCTGTCGCCATTGCTTCACTACGGGCGTATATGGCCCGAGCCAGGCTAGCCTCAGTTGAAGCCACGACCACGCTTTGTATGGCTACAGCCTCGGCAGCGGCGGCAACTTCGGCTTGGCGGGACGCGATGATCTGCTGATTGGCTGCGACGGTATCGGCGAGACGAGCCTTGGCCGCCATCGCTAGAGAGGTGACGAGGCCGATCCCTACCTTTGTAGCGTAGGCACCAGTAATCGCCATAAGCGCATCGGCGTTGGTAACAACCGCTTTCAGGCCGTCACCGCCGACTGCCACAACGTTACCCAGGCCGGTAGCAATTGTCTGAATACCGTTGATAACCTCAGGCTTTGCCAACGAGTTTGCCAGTTCATCGACGGAGCTGATCAGCGGGTTAATGTCGATCTGACCGACAGCAGCAAGGAAGTTGTTTTTCAGCGCCGTCGATGCCTGCTCGAACTTGCGCGGCATTCGATCAAGCTCTGAGTTCAGAGTTGTCAGTGACTTGAGTAGCGCGTTGGTGACTACTTCGGCAGTGATTTTGCCGTCAGCAGCCATCTGACGAATCTGGCCGTTGGTAACGCCCAGATATTCGGCCAGCGCGCGTGTGATGCGAGGCCCCTGCTCCATAACTGAGTTCAATTCCTCGCCGCGAAGCGTGCCAGAGGCCAGGCCTTGGGACAGCTGAATCGCAGCGTTGGATGCCTCCTGCATGGTTGCGCCGGAGATTACGAAGGCTTTGTTGATGGCGTCTGTCACACCAAGCAATTGCTCGGTGGTATAGCCGGCGCCACGGGTGGCATTCGCCAGCCGGGTATACAGCGAGACGGTAGACTCGAGCGAACTGCCGGTGTTGTTCGCCATCGTCAGCAGCTTTTGGAATGAATCGCTCGCTACCGAAGTCGAAGAACTGACGAGCGCCAGAGAGCCCTGCATGGACTTGAAGGCGTCGGTCAGTCGGATGATCTCGCTGACCACTCGACCGGCACCGAGGGCCGCGAACGCCACGCCAGCCGCCCGAGCCGCCGAGCCAGCTCCAGACATGGAGTTGGCAGCTTGATCACCAACCACAACAAGGTTGTTCAGGGTAATACGAAGCTGTTCACCATTCCGCTGAGCCTGCCGCGAATCGATGATGATATCCAGGCGGCTGGACTGCTGGGTCATGGCTTTTCTCCGGGCGTAAAAAAACCCGCTCATGGCGGGCATTAACTCAACATGGGGGAGTGAGCGCGTCACTCACTATGAGAATTTAGTGTACCGAGTACATTGAATCCAAAGCCCTCGGCTTCTTCACGCGAGCGAACAACTCGTCAAGCTTACTCGCGTCAAAAGCATTTTTTCCAACAGTAACGGCATAAAGGAATATGTCGGGCAGAGCGCCTTCAATGTAGGTGCAAGAAGCCATCTCTCGCACCTTCCCAGACCCTCCATTTGCTGTGTAATCGATATCTACAAAAACATACTCAGGAAGTTTAGTGCTATTCACCAACTGGTCAGTATGCCTAGTAACGACTTCTGGAGTATTTCCACCATATTTCTTGGATATCGCCGCGTAGGTCTCCGAGAGCTTCATTTCGGACCTGCTCACCTTTAGTCCGTTTATTACCATTGATGAGGGGTCTACCAGCGAATCCTTGGCGATATCGGTGCATATCGACTCTATTTTAGATTCACCTGTGCAGCCCGAGACGAGGGCTGTAGTGGCTAGAACGATAAATAACCGCACGATATCCTCACTTTGGAATAACTGTTGATGACGGCAATCTACCATCATTCTCAGTAAGCCCCAAAACTCCGCATGTGCCCTTCCAAGGGCTACCCTACCCATTCTCCCTCGGCTTGTTGCTCTCCGCCCACCTGCCGCGAAAATCATCGTCAAGGGCGAATATCACAGCATCAAACTCTTCGCGGGAATATCGCTCACCGTAGGCTGCCAGGTAATCACTCAGATCCCGAACAGAGAGAGGTGCCGGTACACCGTTCATACCAACGTACTGCCGTCCCCGACTGATGACGTAGTAGGCGCCCAGCATATCGGTGGTTGCACCGTCCAGCTCTGGCGGCTCAGGGACAGCAACCCTCAGTTTTTCGCGGACTTCTCTTTTACGTTCGTTTTCCGGGCCCGCCCACTCGGCTGCCCAGCGGTAGGCGGCAAGGGCTTTTCCACTGTTTCGGCCACCTGTTCTTTGTGACGCAGGGCAATGTCGTTGGCAGCGTTCAGGGTGAGGAAGTAAACCTCCGGCATCTGCTCCATCAGAACTACCCCGCGAGCAGGGGTATATGGCGCCGGGGTTTTTGGATCTTCCGCCTCTGCAACACCTTCCCAGTCGAGGATCAGGTGCTTGCATGCCAACTCAACGAAAAGAATGTCTGGGTCTGGAATTTCTACCGAGGAATTCTTGAGGATATCGAACTCTTCAGTGCCCACGCCCATCTGGCGCGAAGCGAGTTCAAGGTGACGCTGAATTTGGCGGAAGTCACTGGTGTAACCAGGGCGAGCTGACGATCCGATCTGCAGGCGAAGGCCTGGAGCTGGCTCAATCCAGCGCGTCGACACCACATCAAGCGGGTCTTTTCTTTTCAAAATAAAGGTCATTCGGTGCCCCTATGCCGAGACCTTTGCAGGTCCCGGCACGATGAATGGTTAAGGCGTGACAGCCGGTACGCGAGTGATCGTTGGCGGGATGCGACGGGCTGAAACGGCCAGCTCCACCTCGATGATGTCGGTCGCACCGCCGTCCGGCCAACTGCCGACCGCTTCCATTTCTGGCAGCGTCACCGTGTAGGCGCCATCCGCGTTTTCCAGCGTGAAGCTCATGGCTACCGATTCGCCGGTGCGCTGCTTGCGATACAGGGCGTATGACGCGGCAGACCAAGCCACAGTGACACTGCCGGACGCACTAAAGGTTGTAGGGATGATGTTGCCGGCGAAGGCGTCACCCGACCCCAAGCAGCGCTGGGTCTGGACTGCGTTGTCGAAGGTCAGCGACATAGCGCTGATGCAAGTTCCGTTTTCGGCCGAAGCGGCCACGCCGTCCAGGGTCAGGGCGGTGAAGTTTTTGAAGTTGAATCGCGGACCATCTGGCTCGGGGGTTGGAGTGGCGAAGAAGTTCGTACCATCGGCCTTGTCTGCCCAGTCGATCGCCGAGAACGTGGTGTCAATGGTGACATCGTTGTCGGTGCCGAACGTGAAGGCCATCGAGGCGACTTGCGCACCACGAGCTACCGAGGCAATCGTCACATCGCTTGCGTAGGAGGCGATCGAGTAGCTGATGCGCTGATTGCCCATGGTCAAGGAGTCAGCCGTCCAGCGCGAGCCGAAGCACGATTCTAGGAAGTCGTCGACTGCGCCGCCGTAGCGCCACTTCATACCGATCGCGCCGGCGACATCAACCGTGGTCGGTGTGGTGCCCTGACTCATTCGAGTCGAGCCAATTTCATTATTTTCTGCGGTGTTCTGGGTTGGGCCGATACCGAAAGAGGTGCGAATCAGCTCTTTCCAGCCAGTCGCGGGCGTCACGCCCTGGGTTACTTCTTCAACATAGGCCGTGGCGACCTTTGCTCCTGACGACATGGGTATGTCTCCTTTCTGCGGGCGTAAAAAAACCCGCTCATGGCGGGGTTGGCTGGATAGATCGGCTTGCTGGTTTTGGAGCGCAGGCCACCCAATCGGCAGCGATCAGCTCGCTCGATAGGGAACTTGGATGTTTACCTGATACCAGCCAAGACCATCATCGCCCACGGTGTTGGTCGATACAGCGAAACAATCGAAACCGTCTTGGCTGAAGAATTGGAAGTGCTGGACCAGAGTGTCAGCCGCTTTGGTGATTGCGAGCGTACCAGTGTAAGTCTTGACGAATAGCTGAATGATGATGATGCCGGTTCTGCGAACACATGGCGTCAGGCCGATCTCAGGCGCGCTGGACAGACCAGGCACATCGGCCAGCCTAGCCCATATCGCCTTACCGGCAGGGTCAAACGGCTTTGGCGGGTTTGGATAATCAACGTTGGCCGCCGGGATGCCAGTCCATTGCGTCATACGCGTGATGACGATGTTTCGGATCTGCTCGAAGGTCATCTGCTATACGCCTGTGAGACGCCGTTGAAGGACGTTCCGTAGATTCCCGCCGGCGCCTGCTTCGAGTAGCCATCTTCGAGTTTCGCGGCATACGGCAAATTATTTTGGATGAAGACTTGCGTGTACGGCTCAAGCCCGGTCATCGCAGCAAGCCCGCGGGTGATCGTCCCACCACCAGAGGGATCGAGGCTTTCTGTAGCTGCATAGACCGGCGCCCCCACCGTCACAATGTTGTTTCCTCGGAATCGACCGGTGTCCACCGGTGACCGCAAGACAATCTCGTTTAGCATGGCCATTGCGATGACGCGCACTCGCTTCGATAAATCCTGCTCGACCACGCCAGCGAACAAACTCGGCGGCGTGCTCCACCCTCTGCTCTTGGCCATTTCACTTCCTCATCTGGATCTCGTAATGAGCAACGGCAGGATCCACGCCCGGGTTCACGATGGTGTAAACCGCAGGCTCGCCCGTTAGCAAATCGGTGGTCGCGACCTTATGGCCGATGGCAGGCTTGTCGGTGGTTTCGTTCGCGAGACAGATCAGCATCACGTCACCGACCTTGATGTTCACGTTGTCGATGCGCCGGCTGTCGTAATTGTCCAGAACGCCGCGCCCGGTGTAGGTCACAGGCTGGGCGGTCGTCTCTTCGGTCACCGGGTCATATACGCCGGGTTCCAAGTACTCGCCGGTGAACGGCTGAACCGCATCGGCCAGGTCAGTATCGAAGGCCTCGGCCAAGTCAGTTTGGATCTCGTCACGTAATCCCATGGCTCACCTGTACACGTCGAAGCTGTACGCGCTTCTGATCCATGAGCTGAGGAGTGCCAGCGCGAACTGAACATCACCCGGCTGCGCGATGAGTTTGCTGGTGTCGATAGAGGCGAACGTCTTGCTGGTGCTCACCGATCCGGCTTTCACGGTCTTGGACTCCAGCGACCCTTCGGTCTTCTGCTGGTAGAGCTTTCCATCCGCTGCCGTCTTGGCGAGCTCCGCGCCGGCCTGCTTCACCTCAACAGGAATGGCGTCTATGTCGACACCAACTAAGTTGAGTGAAGTCATGTACGCGTTGGCCTGCATGACCGCGCGCGCCTTCTTGTCATCGGCAGCCCATGTCGGCCCGAGGATGGCGTCAACGTCCGCCACGGTGATGTAGGTAGCCATCAGGCCTCCGCTTGAATGAGTGGGGCCGAAGCCCCGGGTGTTACTGGCTGGCCTTCAGCAGCGCGAGCAGCTCAGGCTTCGAGTCGTTGACCTTGTAGGCCACGCCCTTGGCGTCGAGCTGTTCCTTGATCTGCACGACGGTCAGCTCGTCGAGAGGGTCGGTCGCAGCGGCCAAGCGATCTTTCTCTGCCTTCGCCAGCAAGTCGTCGACCTGCTTCTGCAGCTCTTCGGACTTACTCACGGCCGCATCGCGATCGCTTGCCAAGCGCTGCATGCCCGACTGGATGCCGGTCAGGGCTTGATACAGGCGCATCGCTGGGCCTTCGCCTTCAACAGGGTTCAGCACGCCTGCTTCAAGGCCAGCAGCCAGCGCATTTACAGCGTCGAGCTGAATGGCTTCCTGCGTTGCTTGCGAGCCGCTCCCAGCGTTACGTCCGGCCCCGCTTTCATTGCGGGTGCGCGCATGTTCAACACCGCCGGTTTCGCCAACAGTTTCCGGCCCTACGGTGATGTTCCCTTCAGTACCGCCGAAACCCCAGCGCGCCTTCAGCTCGGGGTCGATGTGATGGTCTTTTACGACTGGCATGATTTTCTCCTTCAAATTCGCCAGCCCCCGAAGGGGCTAGCCATCGGTCAAGCGGATACGGTGGAAGTGATGAACGCCAGCGGCACCTGCTTACGAGCGAACTTGCGCTCCCAGTTGGTGGCCAGTGCCAGGTCAGCCCAGTTCGCCGAGATCGGCCGGGTGGTGGTCGGCGTGCCTGTGATGGTGGCACTCAAGAACGAGTAACCGAGCGGATGCACCACGAAGTCACGGCGGCTCCACAGCGTTTCAGCGCCACCACCGTTACCGCGATCCGGCGTGCGGTCGTACTCGAGACCGTCTTCACCCGGCGGGGTGTCTTCAGCGAAGCCCAGCGCACCCGGCCCGAAGATCACGGACAGGTACTTATTCGGCGTGCCAGCAATGACCGGCATGCCGTCATCCACCACAACACGCATGCCCTGGAAGCGACCAAACTCTGGAGTCTGGTCAGCGATCGGAGTGAAGTCGATCAGGTTGAGGATCTGCAGCTCGGTCTGCACCGCGGAGTGCATGGCGATGACGCTCAGGCCGCCCAGTTGGCCGGAGTAATCGCCCATGGTCGCCTTGGCGCGAATGATTGCAGCCGCACTGATGACGCCGCCGGCGTCCACAACCATGTCGCCGCCGTTGCTGGCCACGTTGTCGTTGTAGATGCCCACAACCGTGGCGATAGCGCGGCGCTGGGCCTGCTTGCGCCAGTAGCTCAGCATGCGGCCGGCCACGAACTCGAGAGGATCCTGATTGGTGATGTTCTTCACCAAGTTCATGCAGTTGAAACCTTCGTTGAGATACGCGGCGCGCGCCTGCATGGAGGCACTGGTCACCGACAGCGGTACCGCGATGTCGGTGTACACGTCGTTCGAGTAGTTCGGCTCGATGGACGCATCCAGGTCAACCCACCACGGAATGGTGAAGGTGTTGGACGGGCTTGCCAGCAGCGTGGACATATCCGAGTTGCTGGTCAGGATGCCGGATTCGAAGAACGCGGTGCGCTCCACGCTGTTGACAGTGATGTAGTCGCGCAGCTCATCGCGAAACACGACGTCCGAGAGAATGGTTGGCATTGCTGAATTTCCTTTTACTTGGCCTCAGCAGCGGCTTTCATGCGCGCGTGCTCGGCGGGGTTGGTTCGGCGAAGCTCTACGCGCTCCATACCGGTCATTTGTTCCCACGTTTTGGTGGCCCCGCCACCCTTACCCCCGGCAGCCCCGCCGCCGTTCGCTTGCGTGCCGCGCACCAGTGATGCGTAGCGCGGCGCTTGCTGGAATTCTTTTGCCAGGTCATCAAGTGTTGCGATGGTCAGGTTGCCGGAGGCGTCCGTGACCTTGACCTGGCCTTCAACGATCTTCAGGCGGCGCTGGACAAACTCGGCGAGGATCTCCGCGTTTTCTCCGTCGGCGATGCCGGTCGCGATCTTGCTGGCTGCCGAGGTTAGGTCTCGACGCTCGATGCTCTGGGTCAGCTCAGCCAATCGGGTGCGCTCGGCGGCCAGGGCTTGCTCGCTACTGGCATACAGCTGCTCGAAATCGCCTTTCGCTTTGGCTGCATCGAGCTTTTCCCGATCGAGTTTCTCGTCCGCCTCACGCTTCAGGCGCTTAGCCTCCTTGGCTTCGTCGAGCAGGATTTGGTTCTGGCGCTTCAGGCCTTCAAGGTCGCCACCACCAGTGGGCAGCCCTTCAACAGCCAGCACGTAGTCTTCGCCCTGAGCTTTGTAGAAAGCTTGCAGGGAAGGTTCGAGCGCGTCGTATGCAGCCTTGTCGATCAGATATTTCATTTCATCCCCCGGATGATTTGCCGTTGGCTCAGCCGCAGGCGTAAAAAAACCGGCTCAAGGCCGGTCGGTTGATGGTTCGTTGTCAGAGCCCTGCTCGCTCGAAGGCCATGGGCTCTTTTGCCCTCAGCTGATCGAGCGTCAGCGTTTTGCCGCTTGAGTCCACGAACTTCTCCATGCTTAGGTCGCCCTTGCTGAAGAGCTCGTACCGACTCGGCCCAAGCACGTCGCGCTGGAAGGCCGCGGGCTGGCGGGAAAGCCAGTCCTGATAGGTCGTCTTGCTTGACACTTGCGCTACGCCATCAGGCCCTACTGATGGCCGGGTTGAGCCGGGAATCTCCCGCGCATACTCATCCTTCAACACCGGAATTTCCGAGGTTCGGCAGTTCCAGTGGAATGGCGGCGAAGGCGCATCGAGCGGAACGATCTGGTTGTCGATGGACCGACAGAACGGCGATGTCCTGCCGTCCAGTGTGGCAATACGGCGCTTACCCTTGAGGATGTCGTCATTGGCCTTAAGCGTCTGCATGCGCGCCGAACTGGCGACGTGGTTAGTCATGGTCCTAACGAGGGACGTAGCCTGATCCCGATGCAGCTGGTGAACGCTTGTGAGGCGCCGACCGATCTGGTGGCTGGTCTCGCCCAAGCTGGAACCGATCTGAATCTCACCGATTATCTCGGCTGCCTTCTTGGTCCCGAACTGGTCAAGGGCGCCGGCGATGCTGATGCGCTGCACACCCTTGCGGGCTTCGAGCTGCAGAGGATCGGCGAGTGCCGCGGCTGCGACCATTTCCGCCGACGGCACGCTAAGTTGTACGGCTGCTCTGACGACCTTGCCCAGCATCGTGGCGTTGAAACCAGCCTCGTAGACCGCGAACTCTCCGAGGTCCAGCTGCGCCCTACCCTTCAGGTCGTCGTAGATGCCCCGCAAATCGCCTTGGAGCGTTTCTATCTGCGAGGTGTACCGACGCGTGCCGTAGGCGCTGAGGCCTGCCGTCACGCGCGCCTTCGCCGTATTGATGGCCTTGCTGATGAATGACGCCACCCGCTTTAGGTTTCCGCCGGCGTAGCGCTGGACGTACACCTGGTGCCGAGTGGTGGCATCTGTCAGATAGCCCTCACTACTCATCATTCACCTCGTCAGGTTTCTTGTCGGGCGGCACGACCGGATCGTCATCACTACCCACCACCGGAGCTTCGTCCTCGCGATCGGCGTCGATATCGTCGTCTGAGCGATCAGACTCAAGCACGCCCGCCTGGCGCAAGTTGGTGCGCAAGTCCTTCTTGGCGATGATGCCCTGTTGCCAGAGCTGCATCTGAGCCAGGATCGATTGAGCATCCATGACCTGATCGAAGAACTCCTGGTTGAGCCAGAAGACAGTGCCGGCTTCGTCGACCGCGTCCATCATGAAGCGCTGGGCATCGAACAGGGACAGCCGCACAGCCTCGGAGACGTTGCCGGCGATCGTTCCCAGCACCGAGTTATCAGAGCTGTATCGGATACGAACAGCTTCCGCTGTCTCGGCGCCGCCGCCCTGCTGGACGATGCGAGCGCCGATCATGAGCATCTGCTCTTCCTTGTCCTTCATCAGCTCGCGGGCGAGTTGAGTTTCCTTGGCCTGCAGCATCACCGCAGAGCCTTGCTTGCCGAGGTTGTGACCGCGCCGCGAACCAATGTGCATCCCATTCGGGTTCAGCTTGATGAACTCATCAGGCTGGATATCCGTGGTGATGAACAGTGTCGGCTGCGAACTGATAAAGCCCGCCTCTTCCACCGTGGCGCTGTTGCCGTAGTGAAGGATGTTCACCTCGGCCAAGTCTTCCAGCGGCGCTTTGTCGATGCTGGCGTCGTTGTTCTGTGAGCCGAAGAAGTGGAACGGGATGTGATCGAATGACTTGCCCGCCTTGTCGGTCGGGTTCGTTTCAGTGCCGTCCGGCGTGTCTTCGGTGTACACGCGCTGCACGTACTTGCCATCGAGCAGCATCAGCGCGCGGTATTGATCCTTCGCCGTAAACTCAAAGCCGTCTGCCGTGGCTTCGTTGATCTTTTCGTGGAGCACCACCAGCGTCAGCCGACGCACGCCGTCGATCACATCTTCCCGCCAATTGACGATGCTCTCGGCTGGGTAGAAGTGAACGTAGGCGCGTGCATTCGCGGCTTGAGCGACAGTCAAAGACGTCTGGCCCTCGGGGAGCTCTACCTTCGGGAAGTCCACCAGCAGTCCGCCACGGCCAGTGTCGAGGCATTCGCCAGTTGCTTCCTTGCACAGTTGCTCAAGGCTTGATCCGTCGCCGCTGATGTTCTCCAGCAGGTATTCAACGGCTGATGGCAGCTTGATCTCTGCCGTCTTGCGGAACACCGCGCCCAGAAGACCTGTACGCGTGCGGCCTGTGACGTTGAGGAACATCGCCCGCTTCTTGAGCTGCTCATACCGCGCGATGTTCTCGGGCGACTGATTGAGCGGGTCAGGCATTGGCAAGTATTCGTTGTACTTACGAACCTCTCGCGGCCCGGCTACGCAACGCTTGACCAGCTGCCAACCGGGCAAGGCATCGTCGTACTCCTGCCGTTTGGCGCTGTAGTTGGGCATATGGGCCTCAGAAAGTGAAGGTGACAGGAATGTGGGTCATGGTGGCGCGCTTCGTTTTGGCGACAGCGAAGTAGCGCCACGCATCGGCGGGGTGAGACGCCCAGTCGTGAAGCGGCCGGTCTTTCCAGCAGCCTTTCTTGTCGTCCCACTCTTTGCGGTAGTTCTCGAGCGCAGTGATGCCCTCTTCGCACTTCGCCTCGTCAAAGGCACAGTGGGCGAGGATCTCGCGAGCCTGGTCGATACCGTCGTCGACGCCGATTTTCGGCACGACCTGGAACGTCATGCGGTAATGCTGGCCGTCGATCTCGTAGCCCTCACGCGCCATTTCCCGCCGGGTCTTGGCATCGCTGCCGAATTCCCGGTTATCGATGTCGTGCGGGCCCCAGTGCTCGGAGTAGGTGTAACCCTTGTCCTTGAGCACCTTCATGTAGTGCCGCAGGCCTTCCCCGCTGTTCTGGTAGAAGTCGATGACGTGGTATTCGTTGCCGACCTGACGCACGAACCAGATGGCCGTGGAGTCGCCGACACCGATGTCCCAGAAGGTCATCACCGGCAGGTGGCTGTTGTTTGGCAACGCGCCGATGCGCTGAGCGGCGTACAGCTTGTTGAACTGCTGGGCGTAGTAGGCGCCCTCAATTGACTGCTGGAAGGCTTCGGCCGGAATCGACGGGTATTCCCGCTTCATGTCGTCGCCGAGGGTCTTTTCCTTGGCGGCATACCAAGCGCGCTGGCCCGGATTCGTCTCGATACCGTGCTTGGCGAACAGCTCGTTGAAGTAGTCGGTCAGGCGCTGCGGAATGATCGCTTCGGTTGGATCGAGCCAGTAGGCCTTGTTCTTCCACCAGCTGAAGAAGAAGAACTTCCAGTCCAGCTTGCCGAGCGGCGTGCCTGACAGCAGCTGCTTCTCGGCCGTCTGTGAGTAGTCGAAGAAGTAGCCGGCCCGGCCCTCAGCCGTGGATTCAATCGTGACAAAGCAGTCAGTCGCCACCGCCTCGAAGGCGCCGGTGACGATCTCGCGCGCCTTGTGCGGAAACTTGGCGCAGATCTTCCCGAACTCCGAGACGTGCAGGTAACGCAGCGTGCCGCCCCGGAATGAGGTGCTGACGTAGAGCGAACCACCCTTGCTGAACACCAGCTCGCCGGCGGCGTCGTTGCTCGCAGGGTTGGCGGCGCGGATCTCTTTCGGCAGGTTGTCGTAGGCGTACTTAACCTTCTCCCGGAACAGGCGCTTGGCGTCGTTCAGGGTGTGGGCGATCAGCGCGCACTTGGCCGACTCAAACAGCGCGGCGTCTAGCTGGATGATGCAGCACTCAGTGGTGAAGCCGAGCTGTCGAGCCTTCAGGATGATGTTGCGGGTGTGCATCCCGTCGAAGTATTCGATCTGCTCGTCCGTCATCCGGAAGCGGGTTTTCTTCCCCTGCTTGTCAGTGATGAAGTAGAGATTGTTCAACCGCCAACGCTTATCCCGGAGCAGCTTTAGGTGCGCGGGCTTCATGTCATGCGTCCTTCGATAGATCGTCCATCAGCTTGGATAGCTCGTCGGCGTCGTTGCCGCCGGATTTGGTGTCGAGGTCGTAGGCTTGGCGCTCGAGCGAGATCAAGGTCTTCAGCGTCTCAGCCATTTCCTTCATCGTCTTGGAGCGACCGGGCAGATCGATGATCTTCTGATACAGATCGTTCCGCTTGTCCTGACCGTTGTCGTCTTCGGAGCGCATCAGCTCGCCCAGCTCTTCGAACAACTGCCGGTTGTCAGTCAGCCCTTCCAGCTCATCCAGCAGCTTGTTGGTCAGTCGCCGGCCGCGTGAGATGTCACCGCGGTGAGCCATGCGGATGTTCGCAATGACCTCAGCGTTGACTTCAATGATCTCTCTTTCGGTATCCGCTTGTTTGCTGGATACCTCAGTGGATACCGTGCGTTTGGATACCAGCGCATCAGCCTTGGCTTGGATCTT
Source organism: Pseudomonas sp. PB103 (assembly GCF_009764635.1). Classification (NCBI taxonomy): domain Bacteria; kingdom Pseudomonadati; phylum Pseudomonadota; class Gammaproteobacteria; order Pseudomonadales; family Pseudomonadaceae; genus Pseudomonas; species Pseudomonas sp. PB103. Next base: position 62,188 of record NZ_RWIL01000102.1, read on the forward strand.
TGCCTTGAGGTTTCGCTCCCACCCATCCCGCTTCGCGCGCTTGTTGATGGCGCCGTGGGTGATGCCTTGGGTTGACGCGATCTCTCGGATAGAAAGCAGACCAGCCCGGTAGGCTCGTTCGATCGCCTCCCAGTCGGGTTGCTTGGTTGTCATGGGGAATCCTAATTGGTGACCTTCTGAAGCCACTCTTCGATGATGCGCTGCACTACCGGCTCGCTGAGGATGGTGGAAGGCTGCTTACCGTCGATCACTGACTGGATCAGCGCGCGGGGGATGACATGGGCGCCGTCACTGGCTACCACCATCAGGTGCGGGCGCTGGTCGGCGATGTCATGGATTTGTGCAGTCATGCCTTCACCATGTTGTGGGTCTGTGCGTGGGCATGTCCGTGCAGCTCGGCGACGATCAGGCCTTGTGGCAGGCCGGCAGCCTTTGCCGCGTCGATGGCTTTGGCGATCGCGCGATCCAGATCGGTCAGCGCCTTGTTGATGTCCTGGCTCAGCGGTAGAGCGTGGCGCAGGCGAGTTACGTCGCCCATCAGTTGAAAGGGTCGGCGGGCTTGGCGATCGAGCGAACGAACCACATGAAGCCCTGCTGAAGATTGGTCTTGGCCAACGCCAACAGCCGAGGGTCAACACCTTCAATCTGGCCGATCTGCTTGAACAGCTCGCCGGCGTCGGCTTCCAGAGCCTTGATCGAGTTCATGCCGTCGATTTCGGACTGGGTCAGGTCGCGGTAGCCGGTGATCTTCTTGTGCTGGTTATCCATGCTGCTCTCCTCGTCGCGTGTCGCGACACAATTTTCTGACTCGCGAAACGTGTCGCGACCTACTTGCTCTGACTGCGCTTAATCTGCGCGTCGACCTGATCTGCGCAAGTGTCGAGCAGGTTGATGGCTTGGTTCTTCAGCTCCCAGAGCTGGCCGTTGTCGGCGAGGTCTTCATCAGCTACCCGCTCGCAGGGCACCAGCTCAGGGGGCTCGACTCTTACCGCCGCTGTCTTTGTTACCACTGACGGCTTTCCCGCGCAGGCCGTCAGGCAGAGGCTGAGCAGCCCAATCACGAACAGGCTTGCTGTTGCGTTTGAGTTCTTCAAAGTTCTTCTCCGCCTTTTTGGCTTTGGCTTGGCTGGCCTGTAACCGCTTGTTCAGGTCTTTCTGGTAATCGGCGTTGCGCTGAGCTTCGGCGCGTAGGGTGGTGATCGTGGCCTGGCTTTCGAGGTTGGCGTCGACCGCCTTCTTCTTCTCGCTGGCTTCGAATGCCACCTCACCGCGTAGGGCGACGACGCGCGACTGCTGAATCCCAACGAGGAGCAGGCCGACCAGGGCAATGATGATTGCAGCAGCGAAGGCCTTCATGCGGCATCCGCCTTGCGACCAAGGAAGCGGGTCACCAGTTCGCGTATGGCTGTCACGCCGAGGAAGCCGATCGTGCCACCGGCAGCTACCGACAAACTGGAAGGCCAGGCCATCCACTCAATAAGGCTCGACGCGACCAAGCTCAGCGATCCGCATATCAGCGCCTCGAACACAATTCGGCGCTTGCTGGTTTCCTTCGCGTCGTACATGACCCGAAGCAACGATACGGTGATGGACATGATCACGCCCTGCCAGAGCGGATTGCTCAACGCCAGCCAGATCTTGGCCCATGTGTCTGGCTTGTCAGGCATGTTTGGCATCCGGGTTGCCTCCCCCTTGGGGAGATTGATAAATCCGGCGTCCGCTGCACTCCCAGCTCGGAGCAATGGGTGTGGGGAGCCGAAAACGAAAGACCCCGATCGCGGGGCCAAAATTATTGAGCGTTTACTGGGTTGAGCGCAGCCAAAAGCAGCGCCTGCCCTTTGTGCAATTCAACATGCGCGAGGCTGGTCAGCTTTGAATCCGCGAACGAGTGCCGCTTCAGCAAGTCTTCCATTTCTTCGAGAGCAGCCTTCAGGCCTAGCGCCTTCTTGAGCACCTTCTCGTCGTGTTCGCCGCGAGCCTTCAGGACTGCGTCGCGAACCTGTTCGAACGGCAGGCCTTCGCCAGATGGATTGGCTTTTTTGCACATGAAATCGGATGACGTGTACACAGCTCCGAACACATGGCCGTCACGGTAGTAGAACGGGCTTTCGTAGCCGATCACGAACAGCGAAAACTTTTCACGCTGGTCGGTGTTCATCAGTTGCCCAGTAACCGTGGAGAACTCGTAGCCTGGTAACTCCGAAAGCCGAGCCAGACCCGATTTCAGTCGACCGAGATCGCCACCGACCACTGCATCAACTACACACTGAACCGCCTGTTTCTCTGCCTCGGACATTTTCCTGCTCCTCAAACGAAAAAGCCCCTGCGAATGCAGAGGCCCTGAATAGGTGCGCTCGTCTTTCCGAGCTGTCGGCCAAAGGCCTTTTCAACGTCGACGCCCCTTTGCATCGATCTCGCTGATCCAGTCTCGCGCCACCCCGAAAGCAAGTTTGAGGTCAGGGTGCGCGGGCTGCCGGCGTTGATTCCGTACGTCGCACTATCCGGCTATCGACGTCCAGGCCTTCCCGAGGGCTGCCCTGGCTACAGGTAAATCAGAAAGCTGGCGAGATATCGAAGTAGTAGTCCTTCCCTTGTTCGAAATGCTCGGCGCGGTCGGCGGCCACGTTCACGGTGTATTCACCGTATGGCGTGTACTTGCCATAGATCGCGTCTTCTTCCGCAGGGTTGGCCGACCACACGGCACCGAAGTGCAGGCGGGTCAGTGACTCCGTCGAGCCCTGAACAGGCCCTTTGGAGCGGAGAGTCATTTTGCAGCGGGTGATGTGGGTCATCGGTAGATCCTCGAACGTCGTTTGAGCAGGAGGGTCTTTCCGGTCTTTCGCCTGCATTTGGGCAATAAAAAACCCGGCGCGGTGGCCGGGTTTATTTTGTCACTCCTCGATACGCGCAGGAATGACAGGATGGGGGAATAATGCGACATGGCGACATGACATTGCAAGCCCTTTTGAGGGACTATTTCATGCCGCCTCGCTTTCAAGCACTCCCACTGCTTCAAGCATGTGCTGCGCCTCGACCAGAGCCTCGTTCACAAGCGACTCCAAACCCTCTTTGATGGCCTTGTTCCAGCGCTGGTAGGTGCGCTCCGTGAGCCCCTGAGAATCCCAGTTCGTCATGTCGTAGTTCGAATCGGACAGGACGATCATCTCGCCTGGCTTTTCCTCGGCTACGGCGCGCGCATGCTTGTTGGCCCGGGCGACATCAGCGTCTGCTGCCGCGTTGCGCCAATCCCACTGCCCCTCCTCCTTGTTCTCCCGGTGCTTCGGCGCCTTGATCTGGGTTAGCGCTCGCTGAATGCCCTTCACCTGCTGCGGTACAGCCCATACCAATACAGCCTGCTGCGTGAAGCGCTGCGGTGCTGAGGTCTTCACCACGGCGACCAGCCGGCCGATGGAGTCGATCTTGCGGCCACGGTGCGTACTGTACTTCGCCACCAAGGCGTTCCAGTGACGCGGAGAAAGCTGGGCGTGCAGGAGCTTGTGCACGATGCAGTCAGCCAACAACGCTGCATCCTTCCCGGATATCTCGCCCTTGAGCTTGCTGGCCTGCACCCGGGGCTCGACGTTGAATCCGCCGGAACTGTTGATCGTCTCGGCTGCCAAGGCCCGGACTACTGCGGAAATTACGTTGTGGTAGTTCATGCTGCAGCCCTCTTCAGTTCTCGGGTCTTGGCCCGGTATTTGGCCTTGATGGTTTTGATTTCGTCGACGGTGTATTTGCGGGGCTCATGAGGCCCTTCGAGCCATTCAACCTGTTGGCCACCGATCAGTTGTAGGAGGGAAAGTCGGTAGTTCACCAGGTTGCCGGACAGGTGCGTGTTGCATGGCGCGCACTGCTTCCAGACATTGAGCGGCTCAAATCGCAACTCTGGATTCGCTCCTACAGAGCGGTAGTGCCCGGCGTGGTACTGGCCTTCGTGGTGCCGGCCGCAACTGATACAAGGGCGATCGGCGTCACGCAGGCGAACCCACTCGTTGAACGCCGCCTGAGCTTCGCGCAGATGGTCCGCCCTGCTCTTCAGCTTTTCCTTCCGCACCTGGATATCTCGACGATCGCGCTGGGCGATGGCCTTACGGGCTTTATCGGCGTTCGCCGGCGCATTAGCCAGTGCGCATTTCGGGCTGCACACCACCTGAGTGGTGTTGAACATCGGGGCGAACTTCTCGCCGCAGGCCTTGCAGGTTTTATGCTTCACATCCTTGAGGGCAGTCCGCATCAGTACCGCCCTCCCCACTTGTCCTGCTCAGTCCAGCGCACGTCATGCTCGGCGCCGAAGGCGTGCATCAGCTCGAACAGATCGCTGAACCACTTCTGCGACTGCTTGCGGGTCGAGACGGCCATGACGACGAAGCCGCCGTCGAGGCCAGGCTCCGCGCGCTGCTTTTCGAGCGAGGCACTGAAAAGGCACTTCCAATCCTCACTGGTTAGCTTCTTGCCGTGCCAGACCACCTGCTCGGATACATCCTTGAGCATTGTCCACATTTTCCGGTTGCAGACGTCCGGTCGCTTCTCGTCCTTGATGACCACGATCTTGGGCTTGGTGAAGTCGGTTGCGTGCAGGACACCCATCAGACGGCTGATGTCGCGCTGGCTACGGATTGGGAACTCGTTCATGGCTGCACCGCCTGGCTCACCGCTTCGGCTTCTTCTGCCCACTCAAATGGACTGTACGACTCGAAGTCAGTCTCCCAGTGAGCCGGCTCTGTCATGCCCACATTGTCGTAGTGCGCCTGATAGTGGGCACACCGGAAGACGTACAGGCCTGCACCCTTCTCGAAGTAGTCCTCCCGATACTCAGCGATCTGAGCCTGAATCATTGTCAGTTGCTCGATGGTGATCTGCCCAGTGACTGCGCTGATGAATGGATCGTCGCCGTCGCTGTGATAGACCTCGATCCAGACCGACTCTTCCCGATTCCGCCAAGCATTGGCGTTGTACTGGTTCTGCTCAAGGTCGTCACGCAGCGCCTCGTTCTCGGCCTTGAGCTGGTTGCACTCGACCATCAGGTCAGCGCAATCGCCACGCAGCGAGCGAATAGCCTTCATGCCCGGGGATTCACGCAAAAGCTCGTTCTCGGCAATGATGGCCAGCACAACCTCAGGAGGGAGAGCGTCTTGCAGCGCATCATCAGCTGCATGGAACCGCTCCTGATTTTCGAGGCTACAGCTGTCATCCAGATAGGCTTCGTTCGCTGAAATCAAAGCAGCGCACAGCCGCTTCAGTCCGGTGTAGTCGGTCATGTCAGAAGCCCTCCTTGCCGCGCTGAGATTCCCAGTCAAACGGGACAACGATCATTCCGCCCTCGCGCAGACGGTCGACGCAGCGATCGCCCATTGCGGCCGGCAACTGGCTGGCCTCAAGGTTGGTGATCACCACCGTGGGGCGCTCCTGCTCGTACCGGCCATTGATGATTGCGAACAGGGTCGTCAGCTCGAAGTCGCTCGGCGACTCCTTACTCACGCCTACCTCGTCCAGCACCAGCAGGTCGGGATCGATCAGGCTCGACAGAATTTCCGCCTCGCTGCGTTCGCTGTGCTTGTCGTACGTGGCGCGGATCGCCTGCAGGATTGCGCCGACAGTGCGGTACACGGCCGTGCGCGAGGTGTTGTGCAGCAGCTCGTTGGCCATGCCGGCGCCGAGGTGCGTTTTCCCGGTACCGGGCTTTCCGATCATGACCATGCAGCGACCGGTCTTCAGGATCTCGTCAAAGATCTGCACGTAGTGTTGGCAGAACCGGAGGGCTTTGCGCTGGCCTTCATTCTTGGCCTCGTAGTTGCCCAGAGTGCGAGTGGTAAACCGTTTCGGGATCAGCGCATCGCCCAGCTTGCGAGCGAGGGACATGCGCAGTTCCATCGCCTTGTTGGCCTTCTCGGCAGCCTCGGATTTCTCCCGGGCGATACGACTGCATTCGGGGCAGTTGCTTTTCAGCTCTCGGCCCAGCACGGCATAGACCTTCTGCTCGTAGTCGCCGTGGGTTTCGCACTCAGCGGGCTGGATGCGAGTGCCCGGTGGCAGTTCCGGGGTGGCTTGGACTGGTTCAGAGCGCATAGCTGCCGTCCTCCCGCTGCTTCAGGCCGGCGGTGTAGTCGCGTTCAGCGAAGCCGGTGTGGCGGGATTGCGGGAACGGGTGCACGTTGTTGGCGATCTTGTCCGGGAAGATGCCGGTCCAACCGTTGGAGATTGAGGTGGCCAGCACCTGGTCCGGCGCGGCATGACCCAGCAACGCCTTGGCCTGCTGCTCACAGCTCTTGGCGGTCAGAGGCTTGCGGATTTCCTTTCGGTGCTGACACCAATCGGCCCAGGCCTTCTCGGACACGTTCTCGGGTTTGGCAGTGAGTGGATCGAATTTGCCAGACTTCGCCAGTGCGCCAGCACCTTGCTTTTGATCTTGCTCTTTCTTCTCTTCTCTTCTCTTCTCTTCTCTGGTCCGCGTTTTGTCCGCATCGCTTGCGGACACATTGCGGACGGAGTTGTTTTTGCGGTCGTTGCGCTTGCGCTCGCTGTCGTTGGCCCGGCGCTTTGCACTGGCACCGTTGTGCTCGTCAAAGCGAGGCATTACAAGGCTTCCGTCGTCATGCAAGGATGCCCATTCCACCTCGATCATGGCCTGGGTAAAGCCCGGCCAGCCAACCACCGCGTCCATCGCATCGACACTGTAACCGTGCAGCACACCGTCGTCGGAATGGGTGTCGAAGATGCTCCACGCAATGTGCAGTCCACCAATGATCCGAAGTCTGTCCGCTTTCAATGCGGACACCATGCGGAAAACTTTCGGATGTGTCTGAAGGTCAATTCGCATTTTGATCCAGTCCCCGGCCATTACGCGGCCCTCAGTGCTTTGTCATGGGTGAACAGCCCGTCCCAGGTCTTCTTCATTGGCAGCTCGCCAGCCAGGTACAGGTCGTACAGGCGCACGGCGCCCTTCTTGAGCAGAACTGGCGTGAAGGAAACGAACGGCTCTTTGCCGTGAGGAGTGACTTCGTGCTGATGCTCGGTCATGTACTTGTCGCGGGCATAGGAAGCCACACGGAAGCGCAGGCCGGATTTGCTCTCGTTGTAGAGCCAGTTGCGGCCTTCGAGGAACTTGCCCACCTGCATGACGTTGACCCCATTGAGGCCCTTGCAGAATTGGGTGTGCGTCATCCCTTCCTTGAACAGGTTCTCCATGGAGTGGATTTTCGAGGCCTGGGCTTCGACTTGGATTGTCAGCTGCAGACGCTGCTGTTCCGCCTCGAAGGCAATCTGGATGAGATCCATGCGGGAGAGTTCGCGCGGCTGGGCGATCTGCCCTTCCAGCACCTGCCAGCGGTCAACGAGCGCCGCAGTGAATTCAGGACTTAGCTGGGCGACCACGACGAAGCTGTCGCGCTTGCCGATGCTGTATTGCTTGAGTAGAAGCGGTCCGGGGCCGGTGTTTGGTACTTCCTCAAAATGAGGAAGTCCGATAGCGCCCCGATCGTGCAGCGTTTCAATGGTTCGCATCACATTGTCGTGTCGCTTATCGACCAGATCGGCAATCTCGCGAGACGACATGGTGGTACGCGACACGTTTTCACCGTTGCCAAATTGTGTCGCGACACTGGCCGGGGTATTGATCGCTTGAATTGATTGGTGCATGATTTGCTCCACAAGCGTTTTAAGAGAGCCGGGTCACTACCCCGGCTTTTTTTCGTCTCGAATTTGGCAGAGGCCCTGTGGATTACCCTGAAGAGTCCCTGCCAGAGGCCCTCATTGGGGTCACCAGATGAAGCACCTTGGCCTTCCTTCGCCCGACTACTGAAAGCGCACCACTCGCCACAGCCGCTTCGAACATTTCGTTCATCGCCCTGCTGAAGCTCCAACCGTTGGCGCGCATCAACTCCTCTACCTTCTGCCGCGTATCAGGCGGCAACTTCCCGAGTTCAACGGTCATTTGGCCCTCCAAAGGGGCTTCAGCCCGCGATATCTTCTTGTTTGTCCTGCATCAGTTCCTCGATCACACCATTGGCCACTGCCCACTCGATGATTTCGTACAGATAGGTCGCATGCTGCATGCGAGTCTTCGTGGCGGCTTTGCGCAGAATCCGGTCAAGCACTGGTTCAAATCGAACCTTCACCGGGATGGCGCGCTTTTGGTTGGGATCCATGTACATGCTTCGATGCTCCTGGCTTCAGAAATGGAAAACGTCTATCGAACCGGCGGTATGACTACGCAGCAGCGTCTTGCTGGCTGGCTTTCAAGGCGCCTTTGGTAATTCGCTCGATCTGGTACTGGCGCAACTCGGGCACCACCTCCCACTGACGGACTGCCTCATAGGTGACGCTGAGGGCCTTTGCCAGGGCGGAGATGGAGCCGAAATGCTTGATTGCTTGCGACTTGGTCATACCGACCTCCTTTGCTCTTCCTCATATTCAAGCATGCTTGTGTATTCAAAACAAGCATGCTTGACAAGCACTCTTGTAGATTGCAGCCATGAAAACGACCGAACGAATCACAAAACTTGTTCTTGCCCGAAAGCCGGACATTGGCGTGCGGAGTGTGAAGCGAGACATCGCGACCACCTGCGGCATCAGTTATGAGGCTGTGCGGCAGTGGTTCGCCGGCGACACCGAGAACATCAAGAACGAGAACCTGATCGCGCTCGCCGACGGCTATGACACGACGGTCGACTGGCTTTTGTCAGGAAAAGGCGAGCCACCTCGGCGCAAGAGCGGCGCCCAAGCTCCAGAGGCCGCCGAGGCAAAATCATCCGCTGACCTGGTCAGCGCGATGCTGGCCAAGCACGGAAAAAACCTAAGCGATGAAGCTCGGACGAAAATTGCTGACGCAGTGAAAGATGCAGCCCAGCACGTAGTGCTTGGGGACGCGGACGAGGTCGATTATTACCGACCGGGCGCTGTCGGTGATGAAGTGTGGATCGCCCACTATGACGTCCGCGCAGCCATGGGCGGCGGCCAGATCCCGCATGACTATCCAGAGATGCTGCAGGATGTCCGAGTAAGCCCCCGGCATCTCCGCGAGATGGGTGTGGAGTTCAAAGAGCATTTCCATCTGAAAATGGTGACTGGGTGGGGCCAGTCAATGGCACCGACCATCAAGCATCGCGACCCGCTACTGGTAGACGTCAGCATTCGGGAGTTCGTAGGCGATGGTATCTACATGTTTTCGTGGGAAGGCCATTTGTACATTAAGCGTCTCCAGTGGATTGGTGATGATGAGATCAAGATGATTTCGGATAACGATAGGCATCCACCGCAAGCGATCAGGGCGAGTGACACCTACATACAGGCACGAGTTCTGTTGGTTTGGAACGCACAACTTTTGTAAGAAATCACAGCTTATTCGCTGATTAAGCATCAACACCAAGCCTCGAAGGGAAGCTAATGAGTAGCGATATTGTCGGTCGCAAAACGCCGTCTGGGACACCGATCATAAAGTACGACGATGCTGTGCGATTTTTCGTAGAGATCAAAGCTGTAGGTGCCTGTTATGCCTGCAATGCACAGATGTTCAACATTGTCACGACTGGTGACATATGTGATCTGAAAAGGGATGTTGATGAGTTTGGAAACTTTATTGATTCATATAGGATCGAACTAGAATGCGATAACTGCGGCTTGGTAAGAGTCCATAGAACCGACGTGCTGGAAAAATGGCTCTCCGAAACGCCGAAGCCCACAGCAACTGCAGAAGAGCCTGAAGCATGAATGGGTTCAAGCCAGTAGTACATTCTGGTGGCGTGGCGACCCCATATCAAAAGCGTGACACCGCTAAAGAAACTGCGGATACTCAAGAAATGAATGACATTACTCGAGAAGAGATGAGCGCCGTTTTGTCCGCTATAGAAGAGCGGATGGACCGCCGTGTAGACCGAATGGAACGTGACGCGGAAAAGCGTTCCGGTGATTACAAAGCAGAGATAGCCCTCCGAGATGAGCAGATCCGTCGCGAACTTGATCTTCGCCAAGAGTCTTTTCGTGCGGAGCAATCAGCCAGAGATGCAGCGCTTAGCGAAAAATTTGCAGGATTCCTTGCCGCTCAGACAGAGCGTGACAAGGCCCTAGAGAAAATTTCTGAGGCCAGGTTCGAGCGAATCGAAAAAGATGTTGGAAGTATCAAGGCTGACACAAAAAAAGTGGCAGAAGATGTGAGCGGCATCAAGGTGACAATGGCGAAATATCTTGGTGCCGCTGTTGTGATTGGCGCGCTTGCATCAGCCGCTCTAGGTGCGGTGGCAAAACACTTTCTAAGCTGAACGCACTTGATTAAAGATAGCCCGCACACGAGCGGGCTTTTTTGCGCCCGTCAAAATGGAGCCGGCTCCTCCATCGCCGCTTTAAACAGATTTTCGACTTCAGAGACTTGCTCCTCCTCGCCTTGAGGATCCCACCTGAGCGTCACAGATTCGTCGTCATTGAACGTCATGTCTATGCATTCCGTCTCGGACAGTAGGCCCATCACCTCCTTCCACTCCCTCTCTCCATCTGTATCCAGCCGGTGGACCGTCACCCATCGCTGAATCTGCGCAACTGGATGGTTGATCATCGACGACACCCTGAGCGATAGCCGCTCCAGGCCGGTTACCACTTGGCGGTCCTTCTGCGACCGGCTCTTTTCTTGGCTACTCATACCCAACTCCTGACTACTGGATGCGCATACAGTATTAAAAATAAATACAAGTTTGCTTGCATTCAAAACACCAGCATGCTTTTATGAATGCAAGTCCACTTGCACTTGGACAGGGCCTCAAGAGACCCGCCGCTCTTTAACAACCCGCGCCATAAACGATTACCCGGCTCACGCTGGGAGGTCAGCCCCGGCCACACCTGTGGGGCGAGATGAAGTCAGGTGAACAAAATCGCGCTGCCACTACTGGCGACCGGCGATCCGATAGCCCCGAAAGGCTACCAACGCGCAGAACTGCGACGGCGGACGAGGTGTTGACCGAACTGGCGAATGACCTGGTAGGAGGCGCGAGCAACACGGAATTTTTCACTGATGCACCTGGTGACGGGTGCATTGGGAAAACAACCGAGGGCAAGACGATGAACAAGGTCATCCACATCACCCTGCGCGGAGAGCTACAGGTCTTCGCTGATGTCGACCTGAATGCCTGCATCCGAGAGGCGAACAGACTCAACGCTGAGCGCGGACTAAAAAGCGGCGTACGCGTTGTTGAGTGCGAAGACGTACATCGAATGACGGCAGCCGATTGCAAGGCTGCTGCCCGCTCCTCTCTATGAGAGCGTATCGGTTTGCGATCTTCCAGACAGGGCGCCCGCTCGCGAAGGAGGTGCTGATTGAAGTTCAGCGAGATCGCAATCCGATGCGGACGAAACTGCGGCCTATAACCGCCCACCTGCATCAATCCCAGAATCGGTTGTCATCGAGCGCTGGCGAACTGAACACGGCCGTGGAACTCGGCGCCGGAGACGTAACCGGCATTTCCTTATCCCTACACAAGTACGAATGCACTCCCCTCCGCGCCCAACGGCAACCAGCGGAGCGGATGAGTGCATCCGAGTTTTGTTGGATCAACACCTCGCCACTCTGGAGACGACCATGTCAGCTCTACGCAAGCCCATCCCGGAAGACGACTTTCTCG
>NZ_RWIL01000103.1:0-18313 GCF_009764635.1 Pseudomonas sp. PB103
GCGATAGCGGTGTGTCAGTCAAACACGATGTGACTGACGCACCGCTATCGCGAGCAGGCGAAGGCCTACAGGGATCTGCGCATTACTCGCCATCCCAGTAATCCACACCATCCGCCTGCCGTGCCACGGCAACGAAGCCTGAGGCGTTGCCCGCGGCATCGACACTGAAGTTGTCCATCACTGCGTATTTATTCGAATCCGGGTATTCGCAAATCTCCGGCTGCTGCTGTGTGCTCACCGCCAGATAACGCAACTCCTGCTGGCTGGTGTTGATGATCTGGTGCGCCTTCTCCGGGCCGCCCGGTGGGCAAGCGATCACATCGCCTTCACGGATCGGGAAACGTTCAGCGCCGAGCCGCACCTCCCCTTCCCCGGCCACCACGTAGAACATTTCTTCATTGACCCGATGACTGTGAAACGGACTGCCGCGCATGCCTGGCGCAAGCACGTACAGGCGATAACCGAGTTTTTGCGAGCCCAGTTGCTGGCCAATTCGCGCCATGCGTTGCTGGTAGCGTCCGGCGGTTTCGCCTCCGGGGGCCAGGGCTTCGGGCAGCGGTTCGAGTTCGACCTGATGCAGGTTGAGGATAGGCGGATGCATGGGGGCCTCGGGCACGGTTTTTATGGAGGGGCAAGTCTTTGCTTGCTGGTGAGGCAGTATAGGCAGCAGGTGAAACCGAGGTGAATTCATCGCTGGCAAGCCAGCTCCCACAGAGTTTGGGGCGGCCCCAAAGACTCCTGCTCCCACTCGGTACCTGTGGGAGCTGGCTTGCCAGCGATGAGGCCAGTCAATTCAACACATCATCAGCTGCGGGCAAACGCCACCGCCGCCGCAAACTGCTGCTCATTCGGCCGCACGCCGGTGTACAGCACAAACTGCTCCAGCGCCTGGATCGCAATGACCTCAAGCCCGGTAATGACCCTCTTGCCCTCAGCCCGGCCGCGCACGATCAACGGTGTCTCCGAAGGAATCGCCACCACATCAAACACGGTATCAGCAGCCTTGATCACGTCAGATTCGAATGCCAGTTGCCCGGCTTCCGGCCCGCCGTCCATGCCCACCGGCGTGACATTGATCAGCATCTGCGGGCGCTCATCGCCCAGCTCAGCCTGCCAGCGGTACCCCAGCGATTGCGCCAGTGCTCGCCCGGCAGGCTCATTGCGCGCCACAATCAGACCATTCTGGTAGCCGCCATCACGCAGGGCGCTGGCCACCGCTTTGGCCATGCCGCCACTGCCGCGCAGGGCGAACGTGGTTTCTGTGGGCACCGCATGGGTTTCAAGCAACTGGGCGATGGCGATGTAATCGGTGTTGTAGGCCTTGAGATGGCCTTGGGTGTTGACGATGGTGTTGATCGACTGGATCGCCGCCGCCGACGCATCGAGTTCATCGACCAAAGCAATACAGGCCTCCTTGAATGGCATCGACACGCCACAACCACGGATGCCCAAGGCGCGAATGCCGCCGACCGCGCCGGTCAAGTCCTGGCTGCTGAACGCCTTGTAATAAAAATTCAGGCCCAGCTGCTCATACAAATGGTTATGAAAACGCAGACCGAAATTCCCTGGGCGACCCGACAGGGACATGCACAGTTGGGTGTCTTTGTTCGGGTTCATCTGCATGAAACTTCTCCTTCAAACGCACTTTCGGATAGACGGGATTAGCCAGCCCATCGGGTTCTGAACGATCATAGAGGCCTGTTTTAAACGCATTGCGCGGCCCTTGCACGGCCCGGTAAAGAAGCCGGTACAGACCTTACACAAAATTTACCCAGCGGCTGTGCTGATTTTCACGATTTCGCTGTCTTAGAAGTATCCCCGCGACAACTGTGGGCCTGGTGCAGGCCCTGCCGCCGGGTCGAAGAACCGAGGAATTATCATGATTCGTAAACTCCCTATCGTGGCCCTGCTGATCGGTGCATTTGCTGTCGCAGGGCAAGCAGAAGCCCATGGCGGCAACAACTGGCAAGGCCCGGCGGTGTTTGGCGCGATCGTTGGCTCGGCCATCATCGGCTCGGCACTGATCAATCAGGATCGCCCGGTGTATGTGCAACAACAGCCGGTTTATGTTCAGCCACAACCGGTCTACGTGCAGCAGCCACCACCACCGGTCTACTACCAGCCTGCGCCGGTGTATGTGCAACAACCGGTTTACGTTCAACCGGCCCCCGTCTACTACGGCCCGCCTCGCGGTTATTACGGTCGGCCACATGGCTATTACGGCGGCCCACGCTGGTAATCGAAATACAGAGCCCCGCTTATATAGCGGGGCTTTTTTATGACCGTTGGTCGGCCAGCGTCTGAAAAAATCTCGCCAAGGTCGCTGTGAGGACAGTTTCAGGGGCTAAAGTCGGCATGATGGATTGACCGTTATGGACATTTCCACAAAACGGTCATCGCTTTGTCATGACGGAACCGCACTCTGAATCCGTCCGTAAACAACAGGTTGATAACAACAAGGACGACCGCATGCCAACACAAAACCCGCACCGCATCGTCGGTTTGTGCACCTCAAGCAAGGTGTACAGCGCGCTGACCGAGCTCAAGCATCTGGAAGGCCATCGCTGTGCCAAGTTTCTCTCCTTGCTGGCGGAGAATCTGGTGCACAAAGGCCTGCTCAATGAGCGCGAAGTCATGCACATGCTTGATCAAGTGGTCGATTGAGGCAGCCCTCAACGGCATCAATGACCACTATCAAAAGCGTTGATTGTCCGTAGAACCTGCAAATCCCTAAGGTAGCTCCATAGATTGATGGAGGTACTTTTCATGGCTCAGGTTCAAATCATGTCCGTTATCGGCAGCGCCGTTCCCGCCTCGCTTAGGGCGTCGGGTCTGCTTGCCTGCTGGTATCTGATGCGCGACGGCGAGGCGATCAGCGGCCCGCTCACCTCGTTACCCGCCGCTCAGGCGTTGTCGCAAAAGCTTGTCAGCGAACCGTTTCGCGCCTAAGGCAGTTGCACCTTGGGCTTGGTTTCGACGAACAGCGCCCAACTCGACATGAACAACGCCGCGATCAAAGGCCCGATCACGAAGCCGTTCAAGCCGAACACTGCCAGACCGCCCAGGGTCGAAATCAGAATCATGTAGTCGGGCATGCGCGTGTCCTTGCCCACCAGAATCGGGCGCAGTACGTTGTCCACCAGGCCGATCACAAAAACCCCGAACAACCCCAGCACCACGCCCTGCCAGACCATCCCGCTGAGCAGGAAATACGCGGCCACCGGCGCCCAGACAATCCCCGCGCCCACCGCCGGCAACAGCGACAGAAACGCCATCAACACCGCCCAGAGCAACGCACTGGGAATGTCGAGAAACCAGAAAATCGCCCCGCCCAATGCGCCCTGCGTCACCGCGACGACCAGATTGCCCTTGACGGTCGCCCGCACCACCCGGTTGAACTTCAGTTGCAGACGACGCTTGTGGTTTTCTTCCAGCGGCACCGCCGTGCGCATCTTGCGCGCCAGTTCGGGACCGTCACGCAAAAAGAAAAACAGCAGGTACAACATGATGAAAAAACTCACCACGAACTCGAATGTGCCCTGGCCGAAACTGAAGGCCTGACTGGCCAGCACCTGGCTGCCCTGCATCGCTGCCTTGACGATTTTCTCGCGCAGCGCATTGAGTTCACCGACGCCAAAACGATCAAGCAAATGCTGAAAGTACGGCGGCAGGCTGTGTTTGAACTGCGCCAGATACGCCGCAATATCGAGTTCACCGCTCTCGATGTTCTTGTAGACCGTCGCCCCTTCCTGCACCAGTAACACGCTGAGGATGATCACCGGCAAAATCGCAATCACCAGACAAACGCTCAACGTACACAGCGACGTCAGGTTGCGTTGCCAGCCGAATTTCGCCTGCAGCCGGCGCTGCATCGGCGCAAAGACAATGCCGAGGATGACGGCCCAGAACACTGCGCCGTAGAACGGCAGCAAGATCCAGATGAAGGCCACCGTCACCAATAACAGCAGCACGGTGAGGGATTTGAATTGAAGACTTTTTTCGTTCATGTCCGATCCATGTCAGTCAGGCGCCACGCACGCCTGCCCCACTTAGTCAGCCGCCATCCGCGCGAGTGCCATCTTTGTTTATGGAGCATAGATCCAGATCAATAAAGCCTCGTCGCCACTGACTTACCCTGCCGCGCTTTTGCGACCGACGCTGCCATGACCCCTACCCTCGCCGCCCCGGAACTGCTGGCCCCCGCCGGCACCCTGAAAAACATGCGTTACGCCTTCGCCTACGGCGCCGATGCCGTCTACGCCGGCCAGCCGCGCTACAGCCTGCGGGTGCGCAACAACGAGTTCGATCACGCCAACCTCGCACTCGGCATTCGTGAGGCTCAGGCGCAGGGCAAGCGCTTCTACGTAGTGGTCAACATCGCGCCACACAACGCCAAACTGAAGACCTTTCTCAAGGATCTGGCGCCGGTGATCGAGATGGCGCCGGACGCGCTGATCATGTCCGACCCGGGCCTGATCATGCTGGTGCGCCGGCATTTTCCACAGATGCCGATTCACTTGTCGGTGCAGGCCAACACGGTGAACTGGGCCAGCGTCGAGTTCTGGCAGCAACAGGGACTGAGCCGAATCATTCTGTCGCGCGAGCTGTCGCTGGAAGAAATCGGCGAAATCCGTGAGCAGGTGCCAGGCATGGAGCTGGAAGTTTTCGTCCACGGTGCGCTGTGCATGGCTTACTCCGGGCGCTGCCTGCTCTCGGGTTACATGAACAAGCGCGATGCCAATCAGGGCACCTGCACCAACGCCTGCCGCTGGAAATACTCGGCGCAGGCGGCCACGGAAAATCAGCTGGGCGAGATCGTCCAGACCTTCGAGCCGGAACCAACCCTGGGGATCGGGGCGCCGACCGATCAGGTGTTTCTGTTGCAGGAAGCCAATCGCCCCGACGAATTGATGCCCGCATTCGAGGACGAACACGGCACCTACATCATGAACGCCAAGGACCTGCGCGCGGTGCAGCACGTCGAGCGCCTGACCCGGATGGGCGTGCACTCGCTGAAGATCGAAGGGCGGACCAAATCGCACTTCTATTGCGCGCGCACCACGCAGGTGTATCGCCGCGCCATTGATGATGCCGTGGCCGGGCGTGAATTCGATCGCAGCCTGATGACCGATCTCGAATCACTGGCTCAGCGCGGGTATACCGAGGGATTTCTGCGTCGGCATGTGCATGACGAGTACCAGAATTATCAGCACGGCAGCTCGGTGTCGGAGCGCCAGCAATTTGTCGGCGAGTTGACGGGGGAGCGGCGCGGGCGGCTGGCCGAGGTCAAGGTGAAGAATCGTTTTGTCTTGGGTGATCACCTTGAACTGATGACGCCTCAAGGCAATTTCCACTTTGATCTGCATGAGTTGCAAAGCCTCAAAGGTGAGGCGATCGAGGTCGCACCGGGGGATGGGCATACGGTGTACCTGCCAATACCGGAGGCGCTGGATCTGCGTTTTGGCCTGCTGATGCGCGATCTGTAGGAGCGGCCGCAGGCTGTGATCTTTTGATCTTTAAAAACAAAAGATCGCAGCCTGCGGCAGCGCCTGCAGGGTCAGGTGAATTCTTCGTGCAGCATCGCGACGAATGCTTCTCGCGCCGGGTGCACGCCGGCGTTTTCATGCCAGTAGAACAGGTTGTCGATGGCCGTCAGTTCGGGGAATTCAAAACCGACACAGCCGGCGCCTTTGGCGTATTGATCAAACACGCCCTTGGGCACCAAGGCCACACCGGCACCGGCGCTGACGCAGCCTACGATCGCCCCGTAACTGGCGAGGCTGACAATCGGCAGCGCCTGGCCCTGGCGCAACAACCAATGCTCCAGCGCCGCCCGATACGGGCAACCTTGCGGCCACATGAACACGGTTTTGTCCTGCAGATCCTCGATGCTGCGTACCGGCCCGAACGATGTCGAAGCAATCAACAGCAACTCCTCGCGGTACATCGGTGTGCGTCGCAACTGCGAACGTTCGACGTCCACCGCAACAATCGCCCCGTCGAGGCGATGGCTGACGGTGTCGTCGAGCAACTGGCCCCAGGTGCCGGTGGTGAGTTCCAGCGCCACCTGCGGAAAGCGTTTGTGAAACTTCGCCAGTAACTTGGGCAAGCGGCCCGTGGCCGACGATTCGATAGCGCCGATACGCAATGGCCCCGACGGCTCGGCCGAGGGATCCACCGCGCGTTTTGCCTCAGCGGTCAGCGCCAGAATTTTCTCGGCATAGCTCAGAAACGTCTGCCCCGCCGGGCTGATCCGCAGCCCGCGCCCTTCGCGCAAAAACAGCGCCACGCCCAACTCGGCCTCCAGCGCCTTGATGCGCGCGGTGATGTTCGACGGCACGCAAAACAGCTTTTCCGCTGCCCGGGCGATGCTGCCGACGTCGGCCACGGCCTTGAACATGCGAATTTGTGCCAGCTCCATATTCATCACTCTGAGTGAACATTCAGCGCAGTATAAGTCAGTTGTGGCGAACAATCGGCCACCCGGATACTCGGCGCATTCCTCCTCCTGGTGCGCCGATCATGCCGTCCCCTTCTCCCTGGAAAATCCTTTTGGCCATGGCTTTCGTCGTCGGTTGCTGGGCGTACTCGCCGACCGGCATTCACATCGGTCTGCAGGCGTACGACCCCGGGCATCTGGCACTCATGCGATTTCTGCTGGCGTCGTTATTGATGGCGGTGATTGCCGCGTTCAAGGGCATTCGCTTGCCGCAGGGGCGTGATGTGCCGCTGCTGTTCGCGCTGGGGTTCTTCGCGGTCAGCCTGCATCACGTGGCCCTGAACATTGGCCAGCAGAGTGTCAGCGCCGGGGCCTCCAGCGTGCTGGCGCAGTCGAGCCCGTTGTTCAGCACGCTGCTGGCGCGGTTTGTTTTCAGGGATCAGGTCAGTGCCTGGCGCTGGGGTTGCGTGTTACTGGGATTGGTCGGCGTGGTGGTTGTGGTCAGCGGCGACAAAGGCCTGGGCGCAATCGATGCGCACGGCTTGCTGATCTTGCTCGCGGCGCTGTCGTGGAGCCTCTACTTCGCCCTGCAAAAACACCATGCCCGGCGCTACGACGGCTTCAGCCTGGCGTGCTACGCGGTGTGGTCAGGCACCTTGCTACTGCTGATTTACCTGCCGGGGCTGGGCGACACCGTGATCAATGCCCCGCTGCGCGTGCAATGGGCGGTATTGACCCTGGGGGTTTTTCCCAGTGCGCTGGCGTATCTGGCGTGGGGGTATGTGCTCAAACATGTGGATTTGAGTCGGGCGACAATGACGCTCTACCTGATCCCGCCGACGGCGATGGGGATTGCTTCGGTGGGGCTCGGCGAGCGGCCGACGCTGATGGTGCTGGTGGGTTCGGCGGTGGTGTTGGTCAGTGTGCTGGCGTTGAATCTGGAGCGGCGAACCGGGATTACCCGAGCAGCAATCTGATCAGCGTTCGTGGTTGAAGCCGATGCCGTCATCGCTGGCAAGCCAGCTCCCACAAGGTTGCAGCTAGACATGATTTTTATGTCCACCCTAAAACCTGTGGGAGCTGGCTTGCCAGCGATGAGGCCAGCAATAACGGCGCATACCTGAAAACCAGGCATCGATCAGCGCCGATCATCCGACAACGGCGTTGGCTCATCCGCCGGCGGCACGTCTTCATCGGCGCCCGGGTCCTTCCAGTCTTCCGGCCGATCGGCATCACTCAAAGGATCGCGTCCCGGACTCATCCCCGGCGGTGCATCGTGATCGGCCAATGTCGGCTCATCCGTCCCCGGCATCGGCCGGGTTGGGTCGGTCGGCAAAACACCACCCTGAAACAACAAATCGTTAGCCATGACGCACCTCACCAAGGAGGTCCGGAATACCCGGGCCGTACAGCTTGGAATCGACCGGTTGTACACCGTGCTATCGAACAGACCAACGGCGCTCAACCCTGCGCGGAAAACCGATCGCGGCTGTTGGTCAAGTGCAACCACATCGCCGCGCGCGCCGCATCCGGATCCTGACGCTTGATCGCATTCAGAATCGCCTCGTGTTCCAGATTGGCCAATTGCCCAAGCTTGCTCAGGTCCGCCGCCCCGCGCTCGACCGCGTTGAGCCGCTGACGAGGAATCATGGCACTGCCCAGGTGCTGCATGATCTCGCTGAAGCAGACGTTGCCGGTCGCTTCGGCAATCAACAGATGAAAACGCCGATCAGCTTCGACGCAGCTGTCGTTGTTCGCCAGCAGGCGCTGATAGTCATCCAGCGCCTGCCGCATCTGCAGCACCTGCTGCTCGCTGCGCCGTTGCGCCGCCAGCGCTGCCGCTTGCGTCTCCAGGCCCAGGCGCAATTCAAGAATGCTGCGCACCCCCAGCGCCGTATCGACGTTCAGCCGCAGCCCCTGCTCCGGGGCACGTTCGATCACAAACGTGCCAATGCCATGCCGCGTCTCGACCAGCCCCGACGCCTGCAATTTCGAGATTGCCTCACGCACCACGGTGCGGCTGACCCCGTGTTCCTGAACGATGGTGTTCTCCGATGGCAACTTGTCACCCGGTGACATCTGGCCGAGCAAGATGCTCTGGGTGAGCTTCTCCACCAGGTCATGGGCGAGGTTGTGCGCACGTTTGCGCGCGGGGGCGTCGAGGTCTTCTTGCATGGTCGGTTCCGGTGATCGGGGGCTCGTCGATCGTAGCATTGCAAGGATGGTTGACGAGACTGAATTTAGCGCTGAAACATAGCCAACTTGTATGACAACACTCAAATAGAGCGTGAAACCTTTCTTAACCCGAAGCCCATACCTTGACTGTAGGCAGAGAAAATTCGCTCCCTCAACAAGGAAAACAACCAACAATCGCTGGCCATAAACACAAAAAAGTATAAAAACAGGACCATCCAGAGAAAATTAATCGGGCCAACCCACTTGTAGGACAAAAAATTCAGGTTGTATGATGTCTATCAACAATGCAGCAACCCAGCCCTACCCCGCATAAAAATAATCAGTGGGAGAAAACCAAGTGAAAACCTCCGTCTCCGGGATGAACGAGGGCGTCGATGCGACACTCGCGTCGGCCATCTCGAAAGTGAAACGCCACGTCCTGCCGCTCTTCGTGATCATGTTCATCGTCAATTACATTGACCGGGTGAACATCGGTTTCGTCCGCACCCACATGGAACATGATCTGGGCATCGGTGCTGCCGCCTACGGCTTCGGCGCCGGTCTGTTCTTCATCGGCTACGCGCTGTTCGAAGTGCCCTCCAACATGCTCCTGCAGAAAGTCGGCGCACGCATCTGGCTGACCCGCATCATGCTCACCTGGGGCCTGGTTGCCGCCGGCATGGCGTTCATCCAGAACGAAACCCACTTCTATGTTTTGCGCTTCCTGCTTGGCGTGGCCGAGGCCGGGTTCTTTCCCGGGGTGATCTACTATTTCACCCGCTGGCTGCCCGGCGCCGAACGCGGCAAGGCAATTGCGATCTTCCTCAGCGGTTCGGCCGTGGCCTCATTGATCTCCGGCCCGTTGTCCGGCCTGCTCCTGCAAATCAACGGGCTGGGCATGCACGGCTGGCAGTGGATGTACTTCATCGAGGGGATGTTCTCGGTGTGCCTGTGCGTGTTCGTCTGGTTCTGGCTCGACGCCAAACCTCACGACGCGAAATGGCTGAGCCGTGCCGAACAGGACGCCCTGGTCAACGCCATCGACGACGAACAAAAGGCCCGCGAAGCCGCGACGCCGATCCGCCCGTCGATGGGCAAACTGCTCAAGGACCGGCAGATCATTCTGTTTTGCCTGATCTACTTCTTTATTCAGCTGACCATCTATGCGGCGACCTTCTGGCTGCCGAGCATCATCAAGAAAATGGGTGAGATGAGCGACTTTCAGGTCGGCCTGTTCAACTCGATCCCCTGGTTGCTGTCGATCATCGGCATGTACGCCTTCGCCTCGTTCTCGGCCAAATGGAAACACCAGCAGGCGTGGGTCGCCACCGCGCTGTTGATTGCCGCAGCGGGAATGTTCATGTCGACCACCGGCGGACCGATCTTCGCCTTCGTCGCGATCTGCTTTGCCGCGCTGGGTTTCAAGTCGGCTTCGTCGCTGTTCTGGCCGATACCGCAGGCGTATCTGGATGCCCGCATCGCTGCGGCGGTGATTGCGCTGATCAACTCGGTGGGCAACCTCGGCGGCTTCGTCGCGCCCACCACGTTCGGCCTGCTCGAAGAACACACCGGTTCGATTCAGGGCGGCCTCTATGGTCTGGCCGCGACCTCGATCATCGCCGCGATCATTGTCTTCTTCGCGCGCACCACAGCGAAACCTGCTGCTGACATTCCTCTGGCCGATGCCGCGCCAAAGCACGCCTGACGTCCATTTTTAAAGATTGCGAATTAGAAGGATAAAAACCATGACCGCACACGACACTGCCAAAGCCCCGATCATCACCGACATGCAAGTCATCCCGGTGGCCGGCCACGACGGAATGCTGCTCAACCTGAGCGGCGCCCACGGGCCGTTCTTCACCCGCAACATCGTCATTCTCAAGGACAACGCCGGCCACACCGGCGTCGGCGAAGTGCCTGGCGGCGAGCGCATTCGCCAGACCCTTGAAGACGCGCGCAGCCTGGTGGTCGGCAGCCCGATCGGCACGTATCAGAAAATCCTCAATCAAGTGCGCCAGACCTTCGCCGACCGCGATGCCGGCGGTCGTGGTTTGCAGACCTTTGACCTGCGCATCACCATCCACGCGGTGACCGGCCTTGAAGCCGCCCTCCTCGATCTGCTCGGCCAACACCTCGACGTACCGGTTGCCGCGCTGCTCGGCGAAGGTCAGCAACGCGACGAAGTGAAGATGCTCGGCTATCTGTTCTACGTCGGCGATCAGCGCGAAACCGACCTCGCCTACCGCAGCGAACCAGACGCCGACAACGACTGGTTTCGCGTGCGCCATGAGCAGGCAATGAATGCCGAAGCGGTGGTACGCCTCGCCGAAGCGGCCCATGCCAAGTACGGTTTCAAAGACTTCAAGCTCAAGGGCGGCGTGCTCAGCGGCGATGCGGAAATCGAGGCGGTGACGGCACTCGCCGAACGCTTCCCCGAGGCGCGCATTACCCTCGATCCGAACGGCGCGTGGTCACTGAAAGAAGCCATCCGTTTGTGCCGCGACCAGCATCAGGTGCTGGCCTATGCCGAAGACCCGTGCGGCGCGGAAAACGGTTATTCCGGGCGCGAGGTGATGGCTGAATTTCGCCGTGCCACGGGGCTGAAAACCGCGACCAACATGATCGCCACCGACTGGCGCGAAATGGGTCACGCGATCCAGTTGCAGTCGGTGGACATTCCGTTGGCCGACCCGCATTTCTGGACCATGCAGGGTTCGGTGCGTGTGGCGCAGATGTGCCACGAGTGGGGCCTGACCTGGGGCTCGCATTCCAACAATCACTTCGATATCTCACTGGCAATGTTCACCCACGTCGCCGCTGCCGCACCGGGCGACATCACCGCGATCGACACCCACTGGATCTGGCAGGACGGCCAGCGCCTGACCAAGGCGCCGCTGCAAATTGTCGATGGCTGCGTGCAAGTGCCGAAAAAACCGGGGCTGGGTGTCGAAGTGGACATGGACCAAGTGGCCAAGGCTCACGAACTGTATAAAGGCATGGGCCTCGGCGCGCGGGATGACAGCGTGGCGATGCAGTTTCTGATCCCGGGGTGGAAGTTCGATAACAAACGGCCGTGTTTGGTGCGTTGAACACTAGCCTGGGTTGAATCAGATTTTGTATTTTGACAAATGAACCTGTGGGAGCTGGCTTGCCAGCGATAGCGGTGGGTCAGCCGACATCGATGTTGACCGTGCCGGCCCTATCGCTGGCGAGCCAGCTCCCACAGGGACGATGTGAGTCAGACAGAGATCTGCAGCAGCCAGTGTTTGAAGGCGAGCATCGCCACTGTTTCCGGGCGTGACTGCAACCGGGTCAACCAGTAACTGCCGGTGGTGATTTCAATCGCAAACGGCTGACGAATCGCGTCCGCCGCCAGTTGCCGGGCGAACATCAGCGGCGGTGCCAGCGCCACCCCACCACCCTGCAACGCCGCTTCCATCATCGCCAGCGACGAGTCGAAGACGATGCTCTGCGGCGGTGCGGCCTGAGTCGCCAACCCGGCGGCGTGAAACCATTCCGGCCATTCATCAGTGCGATACGAACGTAGCAACGTCTGCTGCAGCAGATCGCCTGGCGTATGCAACTGCCGGGCGATTTCCGGCACGCACAACACTGACAGCGGCGCATCGAGCAAACGTGTCGCTTCGATACCGTGCCAAGCTCCGGCCCCAAAGCGGATCGCATAATCCAGCCCCTCCGCCGCCACATCCACGCGGTTGTTATTGGTCGACAGCCGCAGATCTATAAGCGGATGTTTCGCCCGAAAGTCCGCCAGCCTCGGCAACAGCCACCCCACGGCAAATGTGCCCACCGCACCGACGGTCAACATCTCACGGTACTGGCCACCGGCGAGGCGTTCGAGAATCTGCGCGATGTGATCAAACGAAGTACTCAACACCGGCAGCAGGGTTTCGCCCTCACTGGTCAGCATCAGCCCACGGGGCAGGCGTTTGAACAAAGTGACGTTGAGCTGCGCTTCGAGGCTTTTGACCTGATGGCTGACCGCTGCCTGAGTGACACACAGCTCCACCGCCGCGCGGGTAAAGCTCAAATGACGCGCGGAGGCTTCGAAAGCGCGCAGTGCATTGAGCGGCAATTGAGGTCGAATCATGCCCAGTCCCAAATTTTTCTAATGGCTCGTGCGAAATTTCGTCGTTTGCCGATCACCGTCGGGCGGCCTAAATTAGCCGCGCTGATCAGCCGCCCGACGGGGAAATCGTCCGCAGTGTAGCGGGATAAAACCATCAACACTCATGGAGAGTGGTTCACTCATGTCATCCATCCACCCGATCAAAGTCATTTCCTGCAGCGCTTTCGGCCTGCTGTTCGGCGCTGCCTCCTGCATGGCCGCCGCACCTGGCGACGCGCAACTGCAAGCGCTGGTCAACGCCGCCGTCACTCCGATCATGCAGCAACAGGACATTCCTGGCCTGACCGTGGCGCTGACCGTCAAGGGTCAGGCGCA
This sequence comes from Pseudomonas sp. PB103, assembly GCF_009764635.1. Taxonomy (NCBI): domain Bacteria; kingdom Pseudomonadati; phylum Pseudomonadota; class Gammaproteobacteria; order Pseudomonadales; family Pseudomonadaceae; genus Pseudomonas; species Pseudomonas sp. PB103. The sequence continues at coordinate 13,080 of NZ_RWIL01000103.1, forward strand.
TTACTTTAACTACGGCGTCGCCGCCAAAGACACCGGGCAAAAGGTCAGTGAAAACACCTTGTTCGAAATCGGTTCGGTGAGCAAAACCTTCACCGCCACCCTCGCCGGTTACGCCCAGGCCACCGGCAAACTGGATCTGTCGAGCAAGGCCAGTCAGCTTTGGCCGGATTTGAAAGGCAGCGCTTTCGACCACATCAGCGTGCTGCAACTGGGCACCTACAGCGCCGGCGGCTTGCCGCTGCAATTCCCGGAAAGCGCGGATTCGGCCGACAAGATGCTCGGCTATTTCCAGCGGTGGAAACCGATCTATCCGGCAGGCAGCCATCGGCAGTATTCCAACCCGAGCCTTGGGCTGTTCGGTTACCTGGCCGCGAAAAGTCTCGGCCAGCCATTCGATCAAGCGATGACGCAAACCCTGCTGCCGAAACTCGGTTTGCAGCACACCTACCTCAGCGTGCCCGCCGCGCAAATGAGCCTGTATGCGCAGGGCTACAACAAGGACGGCAAACCGCTGCGCGTCACACCCGGTGCGCTGGACTCGCAGGCTTACGGGGTAAAAACCAGCGCCGTGGACATGCTGCGTTACGTACAAGCCAACCTGAGGCCTGAAACACTGGAACCGCTGCTGCAACAAACCATCGCCAACACGCATACCGGTTACTACAGCGTCGGCGACATGACCCAGGGCCTGGGTTGGGAAATGTATCGCTACCCGATCAGCCTCGACCGTTTGCTCGCCGGCAACTCGACGGAAATGGCCATGGAGGCGCACAAGGTGCAGTGGCTGAATCCGCCGCAACCACAGCCGGAAGACGTATTGATCAACAAGACCGGCTCAACCGGTGGTTTCGGGACTTACGTGGCGTTTGTACCGAGCAAGGATGTTGGCATCGTGATCATGGCCAACAAGAACTTCCCGATTCCTGAGCGGGTGAAGATGGCTCATAAAATCCTCAGCGCTGTGGCTGAATAAAGATCAAAAGATCGCAGCCTGCGGCAGCTCCTACAGGATCGGGTTTTCACTCGGTCAATGTAGGAGCTGCCGCAGGCTGCGATCTTTTTGCAGGCAAAAAAATGGGCGATCTTTCTTGGATCGCCCATTTTTCATTGCTCTTTTACGTGATCAGTCATCCGGCATTTCCGGTGGCTTGGCCGGTTTCGCAGGCTTGGTCGGCTTGGAATTCTTGGCACCTTTTGCCGGTTCCGGCGTAGCAGCCACCGGCGCCTGAGCAGCAGCAGCGGCTGCTTCTTTCTCAGCCATCGGCATGGCGTCGATGGTGTCGAAGATTTTCTTCAAATCCACCGCCTTCGCTTCATCCCCTGAGGCCGAGAGTTTGGTTTCGCCGTCCTTGCCCACCAGAAACACTTTCGGGTACGCCCCGGCGCCCAGCTTCAGCGAGCGCAGCAACGCCATGGTGTCTTGCTGGCCCATGTCCTTGCCGTCGAGTTGGCCGGACATGTTGAGGATGGTGTAAACCTTGATGTTGCGGTCGGTGACGCCCTTTTTATTCGCGGGGTCTTCCAGCGACTTTTTCAGGCTGAGCCACACGGGGTCGACGGTGCTTTGGGCGATCACGATCAGCGGTCGGGCGCGGCCCATATCCCCGGCGATGGGCGAATCGTTGTCAGCGGCGAACAAGGGGCCGGCAATCGCCAGCAAGAGTGTCAGGGTCAATGACCTGATGAGCATGCGCATCTCCTTTTGATATCCACGCTCTAATGATTGCGCATCGTGGCGATTGTTCCGGGGCGACCCGGCAAATATCTTCCGCCTAGTCAGAAGCTTAGGACAGGCGCGACATTGCGCAACATATCCGATGTGATCGCAACGCGGATTTGATTACCTTTTATGACCGCATTAGGGTGGACGCTTCGCCAATGAAATGGAGTTCACCCGCATGCACATCGATTACCTGTGCGATCACCCCGAATTGATCGCAGAACTGGCCACGCTCAACTTCAAGGAGTGGGGCGAGTTTCGTCCCGGGCAAACCGTTGAGCACCGCATCGAACATATGCGTGAATCTTGTGGCAAAGGTGCGATCCCCAGTGTGGTGGTAGCACTGGAAGGTTCACGTTTACTGGGCGGCGCGCTGCTCATCGAAAACGATCTGAAACTGCGCCCGAACCTGACGCCATGGTTGGCTGGGGTTTATGTGAAAGCAGAAGAGCGCGGTCGCGGGATTGCTTCGCAACTGGTCAAGCGTGTAGTTGAAGAAGCCGCGGCGCTGGGTGTGCCTGAGTTGTATCTGTACACCGACACGTCGCAGTCGCTGTATGCACGGCTGGGCTGGGAAGTGGTTGAAGAACTCGTCTACGACGATTTGCCGGTGACCGTCATGAAATACACCCTCCACCGCTAACCCCTGTGGCGAGGGGATTCATCCCCGTTGGGTTGCGAAGCAGCCCCAAAACCACCCGACACGGAGTCTCAGGCAGACCCGGTCGTGTGACCCAGGACCCGCTGCGCAGCCCAACGGGACGCGACGACGTTTCGCTAAATCCCCTCACCACAAAGGTAGCGCTTCAGTTCAGGGTTGAGTCGAGCACTGCGAGCAACTGCCCAGCATCGACTCGCCGCTCGCCGATTCTGAGCTCACCGCTGTCGAGACCAACACTCACCATCACCGACCCGCGATCCCCCGGATACTTACGCAACATCAACTCGATGCTATCGGGAGTCTCGTCAGCAGTAGCGATCAGATCCCACAGGCTGTCGCTCAGATCCAGCAGCACCTGCTGGCGCTGCTGATCAACCACTTTCGGCGCATACAGCCAATGGCTCATGCGCATTTCACGCGGCTCGACGGAAATCGCGACACGGCCATCGCAGTGATAAGTGGTTTCACTCATGGCCGGATCAGAACGCCAGTTTGTAGCCGATCAGCACCAGCATCGTTGCCAGGCACGGACGCAGGACTTCGTCGGAGATACGCCCGGTCAAGTGGCTGCCGAGCCAGATGCCCGGCAGCGAGCCGACCAGCAGAAAGCCCAGTACACCCCAATCCATGTTGCCCATGCTCGCATGGCCCAGACCGGCGACCAGCGTCAGCGGTACTGCGTGGGCGATTTCCGTGCCGACCAGGCGGCGGGTCGGCAGCAGTGGATAGAGAATAAACAGCGCCACGGTGCCGAGGGCGCCAGCGCCGATCGAGGTCAGCGCGACCATGGTGCCGAGGATCAGACCGGTGATTACCGTCAGCAGATTCAAACGTGAACCGCTTGGGTTGTAGTTGCCACCCGCGCGTTTGTGGGCGAACTCGAGCAAGCGTTTCTTGAAGAAGATCGCCAGCGCGGTGGCGAACAGGACGAAACCCAGCGCCTGTTTGATGATGGCGTTCATCGCCTCCGGCGCGGTGTGCAGGGTGCTGAGAAACCACAGCGTCATCGCCACCGCTGGCACGCTGCCAAGGGTCAGCCAACCGGTGATGGCCCAGTCGATGTTCTTGTTCTTTCTGTGCACCAGCACGCCGCTGGATTTGGTGATGGCCGCGTACAACAGGTCAGTACCCACCGCCGTGGCCGGGTTGATGCCGAACCACAGCAGGATTGGCGTCATCAAGGAACCGCCGCCGACACCGGTCATGCCGACAATAAAACCCACCACCAGCCCGGCAATCACCAGGCCGAAATTTGCCAATTCCATTAAACCGTCCAGAAAAACGACAGGAAAAATCTGGCCCGCAGCATAGCGATTTTTCTTATAACTACATATATCGATACGGTCTATCGTTATACCCCAACACCCCAATCCCCTGTAGGAGCTGCCGCAGACTGCGATCTTTTGATCTTAAAAAACAACATCAAAAGATCGCAGCCTGCGGCAGCTCCTACAGAGGTGCGTTGTCAGTGCTGGCGGCGGCCGGGTTTGAAGCTGTGCTGGCTGTTGATCCACACGGTGGCCAAGGCGATCAGGGACAGAATCAGCAGTGCCCACGGAAACGACATTGCCCCGGCTCGATCCAGCAGCAAACCGCCAAACAGGCCACCCCCGGCAATCGCGACGTTCCACGAGGTGGTGAGCATTGCTTGCACCACGTCGACATGTTCGCCGGCCGAGTCCGCCGCCGATGTCAGCAACAAGGTTGCCGACCCACCGAACGACAAGCCCCACACCGCCATGCAGGCATAAATCACCGGCGGTGACGGCGCAGCCAGCGCCAGCACCAGCGCCGTCAGTGCAAACACCGCGAGGCTGATCAGCGTCAGCCAGCGCAACCAGCGATCCACCAGCAGACCGATGATCCAGATGCCGCCCAGCGAACACAGACCGAACACCAGCAGCACCAGATCGACCCGGTCGGACAGCCCGGCCTGCATCAAAAACGGCGCAATGTACGTATAGAGAATGTTGTGCCCGAGCATCCACGTCAGCACCACGAACAGTACGGGACGCACGCCCGGCAGGCGCAGCGATTCGAGCAGCGGCAAACGCTCCTCGCTGGATTGCCCCGGACGATCCGGTACCGCGATGACGATCCACGCTGCCAGCACCAAAGCCAGCGCCGACATGATCCCGAACGACGCGCGCCAGCCGATCAGATTGCCCAGCCACGTCCCCGCCGGCGTACCCAGCGACAGCGCCACCGGTGTGCCGAGCATGGCAATCGCCAGCGCCCGCCCCTGTTGATGCACGGGAACGATGCCGCGCGCATAACCGGCCATGATTCCCCACGACAACCCCGCCGCCATCCCGGCCAGGAAGCGCGAAGCCAGGGTCAGGCCGTAATGGCTGGAGAACGTGGTGACCGTGTTGAACAGCAGAAACCCGCCCACCGTCATCAACAGCACCCGCCGCCGCGGCCAGCCGCGCGTGGCGACGGTCAGCGGAATCGCCGCGACAATCGAGCCCAGCGCATACAGGGTCACCAGTTGCCCGGCGAGCACTTCGCTGACGTTGAGCCCGGCGCCAATTTGCGGCAGCAGCCCGGCCGGCAGGGTTTCGGTGAGGATGGCGATAAAACCGGTCATGGCAAACGCCAGCAACGCGGCGTAGGGTAATTTGTCCGTCCGAACGGTCGGGTCGACGCGGCTGAAATCGGCGCTTGCGGGGTCGGTCATGACAGGTGCGGCTCCATTTTGACTCAATAATGACGGATGATTGTATACAACTTATCCCCGTGCCACGCCACCCACACCGTAAGGACTGACAAAACGCCGAATCCCTGTAGGAGCTGCCGAAGGCTGCGATCTTTTGACCTTATAAACAGCAAGATCAAAAGATCGCAGCCTTC
>NZ_RWIL01000104.1:0-2358 GCF_009764635.1 Pseudomonas sp. PB103
AAAATGTGGTTGCAGGTTTTGGGGCTGCTTCGCAACCCATCGGGGATGAATCCCCTCACCACAGGAGTGGGTTTCAGATTGAGGGCAGGTTTCAAAAGCGCGTGCTCCCTTCAATTGGCACGGCTTTTATTGTGGCGCGTGGGCCTGCGGTAGGCGCCACCGCCGGCACGCCCTGTGCCGCCGTCGGCAACTGTGGCGCCTGCATGTCCGGCATTGCCCAGCTGCGTTCCGGCTGCAAACCGCCCTGGGCGCGGCGCATGAAGTCGTAGCGATTGAGGGTGATGCTGCGCCCCGCTTCGCTGTCGCGAATGATGTACGGGCGCAGGAACACCATCAGGTTGGTCTTGGTGATCGCCCGACGTTCGTTGCGAAACAGCGCGCCGATCCCCGGCAAGCTGCCCAACCACGGCACCGCGTCATTGCTCTGGCTGTAACCGTCCTGCAGCAACCCGCCGAGCACCATGATCTGCCCGTCATCAAGCAGAATGCTGGTATCAATCGCGCGTTTGTTGGTGACAATCCCCGCTGACGCCGCACTGTTCGAGGCGCGCTCGTCGATGCTGCTGACCTCCTGATAGATATCGAGCTTCACCGTACCGCCCTCGGAAATCTGCGGGCGCACGTTGAGCTTCAGACCCACCTCTTCTCGGGTCACCGTCTGGAACGGGTTGTTGCTGGTGCCCCCGCCGCCAGTCACGTAACTGCCGCTGACAAACGGAATGGTCTGGCCGACAAAAATACTCGCCGCTTCGTTGTCCAGCGTCAGCAGGTTCGGCGTCGACAGAACGTTGGTGCCGCCCTTGCTCTTCAACGCCCGGGCCAGCACTTTCAGGTCAAGGATCTTGCCGATGCCAGGGATATCGACGGTGCCGTTGACGTAGCCCAGGTTCAAACCCTGCGGCAACACGTCGATGCTGGTCTTGCCGTTGACGTTGATGCCGGAACCACCCAGATTCGCCCCACCGATCACGCCGTTACCGCCGAGGTTGCCGGTCTGCCACTGCACTCCAAACTCACTGGCATCGTCCTCGCCGACTTCGACGATCAGGCTTTCGATCACCACTTGCGCGCGGCGCTGGTCAAGCAGATCGATGACTTCACGCAAGTTGCGATACAACGGCTCCGGCGCAGCAATCAGCAAGGTGTTGGTGGTGGCGTCGGCCTGAATGGTCACGCCGCCGGCACTGAACGCCACGTTCTGTTCGCTGTTCTGCGACCCGCCGCTACCGGTTGCGCTGCCACCGCTGCCACTACTGCCCTGCGCGTAACTGCCGCCCGTGCTGCCGCTGCTGTTAGTCGATGTTGAGCCGCTGCTTTGCGTACTACTCTGACCATTCTGCCCAGCGCTGCCACCGGTGCTGCTACCCATCGCACTGAGCACCGAACGCGCACTGTCACTGGTGCCACTGTCACTCTCGCCCGTGAGCAAACCACGCAACGCCTGCGCCAGTTTCGCCGCCTGCGCATTACGCAGATAAACCACATGCAGATTGCTCGGATTGCTCTGCGCATTATCCAGTTTGTAGATCAGATTACGCGCCAGCTCGGTACGCTCCGGGCTGCCGGCACGAATGATGATGGTATTGGAACGCGGATCACCAATCACCGCAATTTTCTGCGTCGGATCATTGCCCGGCGCATCCAGCAAATCCGCCACCATCGGCGCAATGTCAGCAGCGATGCCGTTCTGGATCTGCACCACATCCGTGTCAATCGCACTCGGCGAATCAATGCTCGCAATCAACTGCGCAACGCGGGTCAGGTTCTCGGCGTAATCGGTGATAACGATGGTGTTGTTGCCCGGATAGGCGTTGATCGGGTTGTTCGGCGAAACAATCGGCCGCAGCACCGGAATCAGGTTCACCGCGTTCTCATATTGCAGACGAAACGTGCGGGTGAGCATGCCGTTACCCGATGGTTTGTCTGCACTGTAAATCGGCCCACCCAACAGTTTCGCATCCGCCTCCGGCACCACCTGCGCCACGCCGCCAACATCGACCACACTAAAACCCTGCATGCGCAACGCCGCCAACAACATGTCGTAAGCCTGCCGCGCCGGCACCTGACCTTCCGACACCAGCGTCAACGTGCCCTTCACCCGAGGGTCGACCAAAAACTGCTGCCCGGTCGACCGCGACAACGCCCGCACCACCGCTTGAATATCCGCGTCGACAAAATTCAGCGTCACCGGTTGATCGCCCAAAGGATTGCTCGGCAACGCAATGCCCGAAGACGCCGCCGCCCCACTGCGCGCACTTTTGGATATGTTGTGCAATTGCTTCGGCGCCGGTCGCGCCTGCGCCTGCGCACGTTCGCGGTCAAGCACCGCGTCGCCGCTGCGCTGGGTGTTGGCCAGCG
>NZ_RWIL01000105.1:0-2349 GCF_009764635.1 Pseudomonas sp. PB103
AAAATGTGGTTGCAGGTTTTGGGGCTGCTTCGCAACCCATCGGGGATGAATCCCCTCACCACAGGAGTGGGTTTCAGATTGAGGGCAGGTTTCAAAAGCGCGTGCTCCCTTCAATTGGCACGGCTTTGATCGTGGCGCGTGGACCTGAGGTAGGCGCCACCGCCGGCACGCCCTGTGCCGCCGTCGGCAACTGTGGCGCCTGCATGTCCGGCATTGCCCAGCTGCGTTCCGGCTGCAAACCACCCTGCGCGCGGCGCATAAAGTCGTAGCGGTTCAGCGTGATGCTGCGCCCCGCTTCGCTGTCGCGGATGATGTACGGGCGCAGGAACACCATCAGGTTGGTCTTGGTGATCGCCCGGCGCTCGTTGCGAAATAACGCACCAATCCCCGGCAAGCTGCCCAGCCATGGCACCGCGTCATTGCTCTGGCTGTAACCGTCCTGCAGCAAGCCGCCGAGGACCATGATCTGCCCGTCATCGAGCAGAATGCTGGTATCAATCGCGCGTTTGTTGGTCACGATCCCCGCCGACGCCGCACTGTTCGAGGCGCGCTCGTCGATGCTGCTGACCTCCTGATAGATATCGAGCTTCACCGTACCGCCCTCGGAAATCTGCGGGCGCACGTTGAGCTTCAAGCCGACCTCTTCACGGGTCACCGTCTGGAACGGGTTGTTGCTGGTGCCCCCGCCGCCAGTCACGTAACTGCCGCTGACAAACGGGATGGTCTGGCCGACAAAAATACTCGCCGCTTCGTTGTCCAGCGTCAGCAGGTTCGGCGTCGACAGCACGTTGGTGCCGCCCTTGCTCTTCAACGCCCGGGCCAGCACTTTCAGGTCAAGGATCTTGCCGATGCCAGGGATATCGACGGTGCCGTTGACGTAACCCAGGTTCAACCCTTGCGGCAGTACGTCAATGCTGGTTTTGCCATTGACGTTGATCCCCGAACCACCCAAATTCGCGCCACCGATCACGCCATTGCCACCGAGATTACCGGTCTGCCACTGCACTCCAAACTCACTGGCATCGTCCTCGCCGACTTCGACGATCAGGCTTTCGATCACCACTTGCGCGCGGCGTTGGTCGAGCAGATCAATCACCTCACGCAAGTTGCGATACAACGGTTCAGGCGCAGAAATCAACAAGGTGTTGGTGGTGGCGTCAGCCTGAATGGTCACGCCGCCGGCACTGAACGCCACGTTCTGTTCGCTGTTCTGCGACCCGCCGCTACCGGTTCCACTGCCACCGCTGCCCTGCGCGTAACTGCCGCCCGTGCTGCCGCTGCTGTTAGTCGATGTCGTGCCACTGCTTTGCGTACCACTCTGGCCATTCTGCCCAGCGCTGCCACCGGTGCTGCTACCCATCGCACTGAGCACCGATCGCGCACTGTCACTGGTGCCACTGTCACTCTCTCCGGTGAGCAAACCCCGCAACGCCTGCGCCAGTTTCGCCGCCTGCGCATTACGCAGATAAACCACATGCAGATTACTCGGATTGCTCTGCGCGTTATCCAGTTTGTAAATCAGATTACGCGCCAACTCGGTACGCTCCGGGCTGCCGGCGCGAATGATGATGGTGTTAGAGCGCGGATCACCAATCACCGCAATTTTCTGCGTCGGATCATTGCCCGGCGCATCCAGCAAATCCGCCACCATCGGCGCAATATCAGCAGCGATGCCGTTCTGGATCTGCACCACATCCGTGTCAATCGCACTCGGCGAATCAATGCTCGCGATCAACTGTGCAACGCGGGTCAGATTCTCGGCGTAATCGGTGATGACGATGGTGTTGTTGCCCGGATAGGCGTTGATCGGATTGTTCGGCGAAACGATCGGCCGCAGCACCGGAATCAGGTTCACCGCGTTTTCGTATTGCAGCCGAAACGTGCGCGTGAGCATGCCGTTGCCCGCCGGTTTGTCAGCGCTGTAAATCGGCCCACCCAGCAACTTCGCATCCGCCTCCGGCACCACCTGCGCCACACCGCCAACGTCAACCACACTAAAGCCCTGCATGCGCAGCGCCGCCAACAGCATGTCGTAAGCCTGCCGCGCCGGCACCTGACCTTCCGACACCAGCGTCAACGTGCCCTTCACCCGAGGGTCGACCAGAAACTGCTGCCCGGTCGACCGCGACAACGCCCGCACCACCGCTTGAATATCGGCGTCGACAAAATTCAGCGTCACCGGTTGATCGCCCAAAGGATTGCTCGGCAACGCAATGCCCGATGACGCCGCCGCCCCACTGCGCGCACTTTTGGATATGTTGTGCAATTGCTTCGGCGCCGGTCGCGCCTGCGCCTGCGCACGTTCGCGGTCAAGCACCGCGTCGCCGCTGCGCTGGGTGTTGGCCAGCG
>NZ_RWIL01000106.1:0-34083 GCF_009764635.1 Pseudomonas sp. PB103
ATCGCAGCCTTCGGCAGCTCCTACATTATGTAGGAGCTGCCGAAGGCTGCGATCTTTTGATCCTTAAACACGCTGTTCGAGAACATACCGACTCGGCACTTCCCCCAGTAATTGCTTGAACACCGTAGCAAACGCGCTCGAACTGCTATACCCCAACGCCATCGCAACCTGAGTGACCGACTGACCTTTGCCCAGCATCACCACCGCTGCAAGCAGACAAGCCTGTTGTCGCCATTCGATAAAACTGATCCCGGTGTGCAGTCGGAAATGCCGGGTAAAGGTACGTCGGCTCATTCCCGCACGTTCGGCCATCTCATCGATGCCCACTTCCAGCGAAGGCTGATTCAAAAACTCGCGACACACCAACGCCAAGCGCGGCTCCGCCGGCAGCGGCGCATTGAGCGACAGCGCGGGCATCGCGGCGATTTCGTGCAGCAGCAAACTCATCAAATGACCGTCGCGCCCTTGAGTGGAATACCGTGCGGGCACGTCGATGGCTTTCATCAGCAGATGCTGCAGCAACGGTGAAACTTCCAAGACCTGACATTGCTCCGACAGCCCAAGTTTTTTCGCCGCTTGTTTACGGATATAGGTGTTGTGCAGGGTGACCGGCCCACGCATCTGCATGGAGTGAGAAAGTTTCGCGGGCACCCAGATGCCGCGCTGAGGTGGAACGACCCAGTTGCCGTCATCGGTGAATACGGTGATGACACCGCTGGCAGCATAGGCGAACTGCCCCCGCTGATGATCGTGCAGCGGGAACAACGTGCCGTCCGCATATTCAACGGCGGTCACGACCGCATCGCGTGGTGTGTTCTGGTAAGGATGGTCGGTGATTGTTCGCATGGCCCGATTCTAATGAAAGATGGCCTGTGACTGAAAGCGGGCCATCTCGATTACTTGCATATTTGCCCGATACGAGCACTTTCGCTCGGCGTCGGGAACGATTGATCATGCAAAAGAAACACCTCCTACTCGCGATCCTGGTCACCGCGGTGTGGGGACTGAATTTCCCCGTGACCAAGCTGGGCCTGGCCGACATCGATCCGTTGTTGCTGACCGCGTTGCGTTTCGCGCTGGCTGCGTTGCCCTGGGTGTTTTTCGTGGAGCGCCCACGGGTTGCGTTTCGATGGCTGGCTGCTTACGGGATGATCTTCGGCGTTGCAATGTGGGCGTTGATCAATCAGGGCATCGCGTGGGGAGTGCCGCCTGGCACCGCATCGCTGTTGATCCAGTGCAGCGCATTTTTCACCTTGGGCTGGGGCGTGATTTTTTTCGGCGAGCGCCTCGGGCGGCCGCAACTGCTCGGCGCGCTGTTGGCTGCCGCCGGGTTGCTGGGCATCGTATTGTGCAGCCCGGGTGATGCGTCGAGGGCAGGGCTGGCGTTGGTGATTGGCAGCGCAATGGCCTGGAGCGTGGGCAACGTCATCATCAAAATGTCGAAAGTGCGCGAGATCTTCGCGTTCGTGGTGTGGGCCAGTCTGTTTCCGCCCATCCCGCTGATGTTGCTGACGTGGTCACTGCACGGCTCGGCGCCCTTCATTGCGCTGCCTGCGCAACTCAATGCGATGACCCTGTTTTCACTCGCGTTCCAGGTGTATGCCGCCACGCACTTCAGTTACTGGGGCTGGAACCTGCTGTTGCGGGAATACCCGATCTCCCGCGTGGCACCGCTGTCGCTGCTGATACCGGTGTTTGGCATCTTCAGTTCGATGGTTATCCTTGGCCAACATCCGAGCCCTGCGAATTGGGGATTGATCCTGTTGGTGCTGGTGGCGATCGTATTGGGTTCAGGATATTTGCAAGGCGTGTTGGCCCGTCGTCGAGCGCGAATCGCCTGATCATCATCGGCGGATCGATTTGTCAGGGGGAATATCGGATATCCTGCCGACCTCGAAACGGATGTGTATTCATGGAGGAAACGGTGCGAATTTTTATCACAGGTGCTTCGTGTGCGGGGGTGACCACATTGGGTCAAAACCTCGCCCGTCTGCTCGACGTACGACACGTCGACGTCGACGATTTCTTCTGGATGCCCACCAATCCTCCGTTCACCACCAAACGGCCTGTCGGTGAGCGCGTGTCGATGATCCAGGAACAGCTTGGTGACAACGATTGGCTGCTGACCGGTTCTTGTATGGGCTGGGGAGAAGCGCTGATCACTGCTGTCGATCTGATTGTGTTCGTAGTGACACCCACGCCCGTACGCCTTGAACGCCTGGCTGCCCGTGAAAAGGCGCGCTTCGGTGATCGGATAGCGCCCGGCGGTGACATGCATGAGATCCATGTGGCATTCCGCGAATGGGCTTCGCAGTACGACGATCCAGACTTTTCAGGGCGCAACCGAGCGTGGCATGAGGCGTGGATTGCGCAGCAACGGGCTGCGCTCTTGCGGATTGACGGGGCGGGCGCTGCTGAAAAGATCGCTGCGGATGTCATTCATGCGTTAGCGCAGATAACACGATAACTGCAGCCGTGACGGATTTAGGGCGAGGCGGTCTTACGCCTACTGGCAAAAAATGTCAGTAGGCTCGGGCTAGCCACGTTTGAAACGCTTGAATACGCGAATTGCAACCAACCCAGCCCATTGGCCGCAATCAATCAGCAGACGCTTCATAAAACGGACGCACTGGCCGAGTCGGTAGCGTACAGCCCGTAGAATGATACGTCTGTCAGCTACAGGGCGCGCATCAATCAGGCATAGCTTGGTGGTGGATAGGGAGACTTTTGCGCCGATCGCTAAAGCAACAGCGAGGAAATACAGCCAACGATGATTTTTGGCTTTTTCATGTTGGCTTACCAGCGCCGACAACTGCTTCAAGTAGGGTTTGGCAGCTGCGAGCCGGGGGATGATGCACTCGCTGGCCAAGGCGACTGTGTGGCTGCCGATACCCTCGTCCACAATACCCGGCGGACCATCAGGTCTGGCCGAGCAATAGTGGTAAGGCACGTACTCACACGTGCTCGACAGCGGCGATGACCGTGAGATATCACTGGAAAAGTACTTCACAGGACACAATCGTTGATTGTATTCGGCGATCTCTTTGCGAATGGCGTTCACATCATCATCGCTCACGGTCCGGCGATTCGCGGCGTAAAAACCTCTGGAGTCATCTGGCGCGAATTCAATGAAGTAGCCGGCTTCGCCTTCCTTGATGTGTGTGAAGGTCCACTGCGAATCGCGGCTCCACTGGCACGACCTCAGGTCATCCAGGCCATTGGCCTTACAGTAATCGTCGTAGCGCCTGATTTGGCTCAACAAGTAACCGCTGGCGTCCTGGACGTTCACCGTTGCCCCCTTCAGCAATGCGGTGTCTTCGCTGGCGCCGTTGTCCGCCACGAAAAATACCGCTGCAACCAAAGCCAGAGGAAACCAGAAGTGATCGTAGATCTGGCGGAAGCGTTCAGTGAGGTTGAGGTTGTCGTACAGGAGAACCATGACGCCCCATCCAGTGATAGCGCACAACATCAAAAGGGGAATTAGCCCGACCTCGCTGCCCAGCTTACCCACACCATTGATTGCGTAACGAGTGGGCAGGTAATTGATGATTGGAAATAGGCCCAGGCAGTTCAATACACCCGGCAGGATCAGGAGTGCGAAGAAGCAGAACAGGCCACGTTTCTTGCCCACCGTATAGGCCGCTGCCGACAGTAAGGGAATCAGCAGCAGTGCCAGCATCACCAGAAAGCCCAGCGTGATCACCATGGCTTGATCGGGCGACCAGTAGCTTGCGATGACCTTTCCCGCTTCATCACGCTCGGTGAAGCTCGATGACACGACGCCCAAGCCTTCCAGATTCTGGTGCAGATTGTAGGCGGCGCCATGGAGGAATTTTGAATAAGGGTGGAAGAAACTTGCGACGGAAAATGACATTAATCTGAATCCTTGATTTCCTGGGTCATTCCTTGGTTAAAAACGCACTGAATGTGAAATACCGATCCTGCTGAAATATGTCGATCAGCGACATCAGCCACGTTATCGACGGACCACCAAGTGCACAAGCCGGCGGATTCTGGCGGAGTTGTAGGCAAAGTCGCAAGGTGTTGTGGCTTATATGGCATGAGACGACGTGATGTTTAAACACCAGTCCAGAAACGGTTAAACACCGGGCGAGTGCTTCAGCGAAGTTGCTCATTGAGAGCCAATGCTGGAAGCCTTGCCGCAACATTTGCAGGCCGTGGCTAACCTGTAGAACGGTTTGTACGGAAGCTGTTGGTGTTATCCTTCCGCCACTGCGCGTGACAAGGATCCGACTCGTCGGCGCGGAGTTTTTTTGTCCTGCAGTTCGGCAAAGTTTCAGGACGGGATTTTCAAGGAAGAGCAAGGATGATTCATGAGCGAAAAGGCAAGCGCCCCCAACCCTGAGATACCCAAACGCACCCCGGATAATTGGGACCGCGACGACTCTGCCGGCAGGCGCATCAAAGTCGTCATGACGCGCTCCATGAGATCGTTGGGTCGTGCGCTGTGGGGAACTTTTACCTACCTGGTTGGAGTTTTGATTAACCTCCTGCTGGGTGTCGCTGCGCTTGTGATCGTTCTCTTGGTTGTTCTCTACGCGACGGCTGATTCGACGAGCTCCGATAGGGTGCCTCGGCTAAATGCGCTGGTCGCCACCGCCAACGACCATAAGGTTGGTTATTTTCAGGATCAGGACTGGTGTGAAGCGTTACTTGTCGATACGGGTAACTATGCCAGCTCGCCTGCCTCTACCTGCGGTGATGGCGACAATGCCAAACCCTTCGATGGTCACGGGAACGAGATCTTTGCCAAGATCAGAGCAGCTGCAAAAAAGGCTGGAATAACGCCAATCAGAATAAGTGTCCTATCTGAGAAAGGCACTGTTTCGTTCGCGCAAATCGATCTTTCGTGCTTCTACTGTTATGCCTCGTATATCTATTCGCCGCAGGCTGCATACCAGCCCGATAAGGCGGAAAAAGCCAGTGTCACGGATATGAGTGGGGGTTGGTACTATGTAGATACAGGTATCTGATCGTTCCACGGCAAAGAGGGTGATGAGCTATAAAGGCTGTTGAGTCGCCGCGTTAGTTATTCGGGAAAAAGAGAGTAAAAAGTATGAAGGTTGCAACTGGAGTGCGGAGTCTTTTGTTATGGGTTTTTATCCTTCTGTTTATCGTTGTCACCGACACCTTGATATACCTTTCGACGTTGCTGGATTTTAAGGATGCCCCGCAACTTATATTTGTCTTCAGTTTCTATCTCCTTGCCTATCTGGCGGCTTTGATTCTGATGGTGGCAGCGTGGCAGTTTTTACATAAACTTCTTGCGGTTAAACCGTTGCCCGCTCAGAAAATAAAGCTTACTTATGATTTGACCTTTGAAGAGCATGAAAAAATCAAAGCGTTTTTGAGCGAAATCAGAAACTGAAAGCACGGCATCGGTGAGGGGCTGCTTTGCTCTTTTTCCGCTACTCAGATTGGGCAGATATTCACTCAGACGACCAATTCCCATGTTCTGCCGCCGCCCACTGCGCCTGCGTAACGCCATAACACCTGCACAAAGCAGCCACCCCGGACAGGTTCAACTCAGCGTCATACAAATGCACCGCGCCTATCTTCAACGCCGCTTTTTGCGAGCGAATGTTCGTGGGCGCGATGTGCAGGTAAACGGTGTCGTAGGCGCTGAAGGCATGTTCCAGCATCAGCTGTTTAAGTTCGCGATTGGCTTCGCCACCCCATTTTTCCCGCGTCAGAAAGGTGTAGCCGATGGCGATGCTGGCGGGCACATCCGGCGGCGTGTAGTAGCTCGACATCCCTACAATCTGCCCAGTGTCGATATCGAAGATTGTCAGTGCCTGGCGCGTGGCCAATCGAGCGGCGAAATAGCTTTCGAACACCGGTCGTTGATAGCGATCCCGGGCAGGATGGCCGATCCATATCTCTGGATCGTTGGCCGCCGAAAACATGCCCTCAATATCACTCGCGGTCAGTGGCCTGAGTCTTAACGTGGGGCCGCACAAAACGGGTTGGCAATCAAAGTCGCGCACGATCTGGAGCTTCCTTTGCAAATGAGCCGAGAGACTGAACCCAGTCTAGGGCCGCAGATGCTCAAGGAAAGATCCAATGCGTATGTAATCGACAGAGCCAAACCGCAGAAGTGTCGGGCTCCGCTGTCATTCGCCAGTCGGGGCCGTTTCCGGTTGCAGATTGACCTGATCATTCTCACCCAGCGAGCTGTATCGGTCGCGAAGCTTGCGAAGGTCTCGGGAGCCCATTTTGTCCAGGCACAACGTCGCATTTTGCGCATCGGTGGTGGCGCGTATCAGCTCGTCGATTTTCAGGTGCAGGATGTCATTGTCGCGGTTTTGCGTGTTCTGGATGAGGAACACCATCAGGAAGGTAATGATGGTCGTCGAGGTGTTGATGATGAGTTGCCAGGTATCGTTGTAGTGAAAGTAGGGACCGGTAAAACCCCAGACTGCAATCAAGGCAATTGCCAGGAGAAAAGTTTTTGAGCTGCCGGCCCAGTTGGAAAGCGCCTGGCAGAAATGTGCAAAATTCATGGTGGCTGACTCTTGATGTGGAGATTGGATAGACCACACTGAGTCTTTGAAATTCTTTTTTACATTTCTCGTGGACGGCTCAATGGCCAAAATCATCAGCGCCCAGGACTTGCAGATCGACCTCGCCGGTGCGAACGAAGCAGGCCTGTTCAAATGGCTGGTCGCCAGTTTTCTGATGGGCAAAAGAATCCAGGGTGAGATTGCTGCGAGGGCGTATCAGGTGATCGTCGAACAGCATCAGCGAGACACCCCGCAAAAACTCGCGCGTTGCACGCATCGGCAACTGGTCGCCATGCTCGGTCAGGCTCACTACGTGCGTTACGACGAGTCAACGGCATCGCGCTTGCTGGCGCTGGCCAACAAGCTCAACGATGAATACGCCGCCAAGGTAACGAACATCGTGGCGGCCAGCGCCGATCGTCAGGCGTTCGAAAAACGCTTGTCCGAGTTCGAGGGGATTGGCCCCAAGACTGTCGAGATTTTCATGAGAGAGGCCGCAGGTGTGCTGTTTGAACACGCCAACCGGTCAACTCCCTCCCAGTGAGCAACGCGCGCAAATAGATAGCGGCGTGCTCACAAAATTCATTGTTTTTGATGGCTGGCGCTGCGGCTGACCGTTCGTCAGGCATGCGCTGCAATCAATTGAACATTGGTTCCTGGCTTCCTGACAGATAAGTCTGAGCAGACGAGATTTTTCTTCGTTTCGCTAACGGGAGAACACCATGAAAGCGATCGTCTACGACGGCCCGCACGGTGGCACCCTGAACCATGTCGTGCCCATAGCCTGAGTCATTCATGCCTTTGCCGGCAGCCTAACAGCCGGCAAGTTTCTTTCACCGTGGACGCTGGCTCACCGAGCGGAGTTACCCAAATGAATGACCTTCCAGTAATCAGCGCTACTTCCAGGCCGTTGCCGTTCGAGCCGTCCTTCGAGCAGATTGCCGACGACGAAGCCCAGACCAGCGAAGAGCTGGTCAAAGCGCTGCACGCCATTTCAGAGACCACGTTCAAGGACAATGCACACGCCACTCGCAGCGTCCATGCCAAGGCTCATGGCCTGCTGCGAGGGCGCATTACCGTGCTCGACAACTTGCCCGCCGCACTGGCCCAAGGGGCATTCGCCACGCCAGGGACATTACCGGTGGTTCTGCGTTTCTCGACCAATCCCGGTGACATCCTCGATGACAAGGTGTCGACCCCAAGAGGGTTGGCGCTAAAGATCATTGGAGTCGAAGGCCCTCGTTTGCCGGGCAGCGAAGGAGCGGTGACTCAGGATTTTGTGATGATCAACGCCAAAGCCTTCACGTCCGCCACCCCCAAGGCATTTCTCAAGTCACTCAAGCTGTTGGCGAAAACCACGGACAAGGCGCCGGGTTTAAAGAAGGCTTTTTCTGCATTGCTTCGTGGTGTGGAGGCAACAATTGAAGCCGTCGGCGGCGAAAGTGGTACGTTGAAGAGTCTGGGCGGCCACCCGCAAACGCATATCCTTGGCGAGAGTTTCAGCACCGTCGTACCGGTGCTTTATGGCCCTTACTACGCAAAAGTGGCCGTTGTGCCGGTGGCACCCTCGCTGACAGAATTGACTCATCAGCACGTGGATTTTGGCGACAATCCCGATGGTCTGCGAGAAGCTGTAAAGGCCTATTTTGATCAGCACTCCGGAATCTGGGAGATGCAAGTGCAACTCGCCACCGACCTCGAAAAAATGCCCATCGAGGATGCCTCGGTCGAGTGGCCGGAGGCGCTCAGTCCTTACATCACCGTGGCGCGAATCGAGGTCGAGCCACAAACCGCGTGGAGTCGCGAAAACATTCAGGAGATTGACGATGGCATGGCGTTCAGTCCATGGCAGGGTCTCGCGGCTCATCGGCCGTTAGGTGGAGTCATGCGCGTGCGCAAACCCGCCTATGAAATGTCTGCCGGATTTCGCGGGGAACACAATGGCTGTCCGATTCATGAGCCGCGTTGAATTAAAGTCGGGCAGTCGCGAAGCGTTATGAGCGTAGCGACCTTCCCTAAACACAGCGAGTCATCACCGCGCCCCGTTGGAAAGATCTCCCTCAGCGAGCATGCGCTTCAAACGTTCACGCTCCCGTTCACCGGGTAGCACGCCAGTTGTCGTTGCTTGCAGCACGAGGATGCCGTCTGCGTTGATAACGCTGACTTCGGCTTTCGCATGACCGCGCTCATCAATGTGAGTAATGAGCCAATCGCAGGTTATCTGCTCGCCGGGGTACACCGGGCGCTTGAATTCGAAACTCATGCCGGTTGCCAGCCATCCGATCTGCCCACCGATTTGCGTGATCAGACTGGCCGTCAAAAGCCCGTGGGCGATGGGCGATTTGAATCCGCGCAGTTGTGCGTAATCCGCGTCGCAGTGAACCGGGTTGTAGTCCCGGGAGATCTGCGAAAATTGCAGGATATCGTCTGCGCAAAAGCAGCGAAC
Organism: Pseudomonas sp. PB103; assembly: GCF_009764635.1. Lineage (NCBI taxonomy): Bacteria > Pseudomonadati > Pseudomonadota > Gammaproteobacteria > Pseudomonadales > Pseudomonadaceae > Pseudomonas > Pseudomonas sp. PB103. The sequence goes on from NZ_RWIL01000106.1 coordinate 8,971, forward strand.
CACGGTGAAGCGGTCCCCGACGTTGAGGCCTTCGGCGGCGCGTTCTCTTGGGCTTTTCATGGAAGATTCCAGTGGGCAGTGGACAGAGAATAGATCAGGCACGCCACTGTTCGATCAGCAGCACCAGCGCAATGACAATCATGATCAAGCCAGACAACCGACAGACCCAACGCGCAGCGGCAGGACGTGCCCGAAGAACGACTTGCGAACCGAAACCGACCAGCAAATACACCACGCCACAACTGATGGTGTGCACCAGGCCGAGGGCAATCATTTGCAGCGGCACGGGCCACGGCGCAGCGGTATCGGTGAACAGTGGCAACAGCGCGAGAAACAGCAGAAAGACTTTCGGATTGAGTCCGCTGACGCACAAGCCCTTGAAGGCCCAACGGGCCCACGAATCGCTTGCCTGACCCTCGTCGGCGTGTGGCGCGGCAGGGCGGGCAAGCAGGTTGGCGCCCAGCCAGAGCAGGTAGCCGGCGCCGGCCACGGTGAGCGCGGACAAGGCCAGCGGATGCCTGGCGACCAAGGTGCCGACGCCAGCGGCGACGATCAGGGTTGCGAGCAAGTGGCCGGATAACAGCCCGGCGACGGCGGGCAAGACCACGCGATGCTTCAGGCCGGCGGAGATCGCGTAAGCCCAATCGGCGCCCGGCGTGATGACGAACAGGATCGACACCGCCCAGAACGCGGCGAACACACTGAGGCTCATGACGTCACCCTAGACGGTGGATAGCAGGTTGTTTTTTTCATCATTGCGTCCTGAAACAGATTTTTGGATGCAGGAAGAATAATGAAAGTCCGCTAGAATCTTCTCTCAAAGATGGTCGTAAAGACGCTGCTGATTGGAAGGTTTTACTGCGTGGATAGAATTGATCGGAAGATTCTTGCTGAGCTGCAAAAGGATGGACGCCTGTCGGTCACCGAACTGGCTGACCGAGTGGGCTTGAGTCTCTCGCCGTGCCATCGCCGTGTGCGGGCGCTGGAAGAGTCGGGGGTGTTGCTGGGTTATCGTGCGCAACTGGACCCGGCAGCGCTCGGCCTCAACTTCTCCGCCATGGTTTTTGTCACCCTGCGCGAAGGCGACCGGCAAGCGGTCGAGGCGTTTGAGACGGCGCTGGTCGACATCACCCAAGTGGTCGATGCGCAACGATTGTTCGGTGAGCCGGATTACTTGCTGCACGTCATCACTGAGGATTTGCCGGCGTTCCAGCGCCTGTACGACGACAGTCTCTCGACGCTGCCGAATGTCCAGCGCCTGACCTCGACGCTGGTGATGAAACGGGTGGTGCAGGATCGTCCGTTGCCGTTGTGACGGCGCCGCGTTCCGGGTCAGCGCCGGTAGCGATTACCCGGCCGTTCCAGGCCCAAATGATCGCGCAAGGTGCTGCCGCTGTATTCCTCGCGGAACAGCCCGCGCTGCTGCAGTAAAGGCACCACGCCGTCGACGAAGTCATCCAGACCTTCCGGCAGAAACGGCGGCATGATGTTGAAGCCATCGGCAGCCTGGCCGACGAACCATTCTTCAAGGGTGTCGGCGATGGTTTTCGGCGTGCCGATCACAGTGTGATGGCCGCGCGCACCGGCGACTTTCAGGTACAACTGGCGAATCGTCAGGTTTTCCCGGCGCGCCAGATCGATGAACAACGCCTGACGGCTCTGCATCGAATTGCTCGGCGGCAGCTCCGGCAACGGGCCGTCCAGATCATATTCGGACAGGTCGAAACCACCGGCCATGCCCGCGAGCATCGCCAGCCCGACACGCGGCTCGACCAGATCCTGTAGCTGTTGGTATTTATCTTCCGCCTCGCTTTGAGTGCGGCCGATTACCGGCGAAATCCCCGGCATGACTTTCAACTGATCAGGGCGGCGCCCATAGCCGGCCAGACGACCTTTGACGTCGGCGTAAAAGGCCTGGGCATTGCTGAGTGTTTGTTGCGCGGTGAAGACCACTTCGGCGGTGCGCGCGGCGAGTGCCTTGCCGGGTTCCGAGGAGCCCGCCTGAATCAGCACCGGGTAACCCTGCGGCGTACGCGGAATGTTCAGTGGCCCGCGTACCCGGTAGTTTTCGCCGTGGTGATTGAGCACATGCAGTTTGTCCGGCTGGAAAAACACGCCACTGGTTTTGTCACGGACGAAGGCATCGTCTTCAAAACTGTCCCACAGACCGGTGACCACATCGATGAACTCTTCGGCGCGCTGATAACGGTCACCGTGTTCGAAATGCTTGTCGCGGCCAAAATTCAGCGCCTCCAGATCCGTCGCCGAGGTCACCAGATTCCAGCCACTGCGCCCGCCACTCAGGTGGTCGAGGGAGGCGAACTTGCGCGCCAGTAAATAAGGTTCGTTGTAGCTGGTCGATACGGTTGAAACCAGACCAATGCGCTCGGTCACCGCTGCCAGCCCCGAGAGCAGCACCAGTGGATCGAAGACATCGCCGGCGGTGGTGAACTGGCCCAGCTCCGGCGAGCCCATCAGGGCCAGGTTGTCGGCGAAAAATATCGCGTCGAACTTGCCGCGCTCGGCAGTGATGGCAAGTTTTTTGAAATGTTGGAAATCCAGTCCGCCGCCGGCCCAGGCACGCGGGTGGCGCCAAGCGGCGAGGTGGTGGCCGCTGCTCATGAGAAACGCGCCCAGGCTCATTTTTGCTGTTGTCATAGTCTCCTCAGAAGTCATAGCGCAAGGTCACGCCGGCAGTGCGCGGCTGGCCTGGCGAGGCGGTGTAAAGACCGTTGGAACCACTGCCAACGGCCAGGTAATACTCGCGATCGAAGGCGTTTTTCACCCACAGCGAGGCGTCCAGCAAACCGTCGCCGTAGTCGACGCGCGCACCCAGCGAGAAGTTGGCGAGGCCGTAACCGTCGATCTTCGCCAGATCGGAATTGTCGAGGGTGCCTTCGCTGGCCGAGCGATAGGCGTAGCTGCCGGTGGCGTAGGGTTCAATGCCATCGATGCGCGGCCATTTGTATTCACCGTTGACGTTGCCGATCCAGCGCGAGGCGCCGGCCACGCGCTGGCCGCTGAGGTCGCAATTGGTTTGCCCTGGATTTTCCGAAGGGCAGGGCGCGTCTTTGAATGACAGGTAAGTGACGTCGTTGAACGAGCCGTTGACGTTCAACGTCAGGCCGCGCACCGGTACGGTGGTCGCTTCGAACTCGACGCCGCGCGAGCGCACGGTGCCGGCGTTGGTCAGCAACTGGTAACCGGTCAATGAACCGGGCGGCTGGTAGTAAGTGGTGGCTTGATAGCCGTTCACGCCGGTCCAGAACACGTTTGCGTTGAGCTGCAAGCGCTGGTCGAACAACTGGCTTTTGATCCCCAGTTCTGCATCGTTCGCCCGCTCCGGGCCGACCAATAACGACTCTGCGCCAGCGCTCGGCGCCGAGCCGACCGCAAGGTTGACGCCGCCGGATTTCTCACCGTGGGACAGCGAGGTGTAGCCCAACACATCGTCGCTGAAGTGGTAGCTCAAACTGGCCAGAAACGATGGCGCCGCGTTGTACAGGTGCAGGTCGCCGGTGTCGTAGGCGCCGACCTGGCTGGCGCGCACGGCGTTGCCATTGACCACCCCCGGAATGACGACCGGCGTGCCACCGCCGACGGGGGCGAAGCGCTTCACGTTGGCTTCTTTTTCTTCGTAGGTGCCGCGTATGCCGGCGCTGAAATCCAGGCGCTGGGTCAGGTGCCAGGTGCCTTGGGCAAACAGCGCGTAGCTCTCGGTGTCGATCTTGCCGTTGACCTTGCTGTTGACGTTGTTCAGCGCATTGAGATTGGCGCCGATCAGGTTGAGGTCCGCCAGCGGCCCGAGGTCGGTGAAGATGCGATTGCCGAGGTCTTGCTTGAACGCATAGGCACCGACCACATAGTCGAAGAATTCGCCCTTGGGTGAGGCCAGACGCACCTCTTGAGAAAACTGCCGGTCGTGGACTTCGTAGCCGAAGTCGTTGATCACCGGGACTTCCAGTTGGTCGGCGTCGTTGGCCGGGTTGAAGTGCCAGCTGCGGTAAGCGCTGATCGAGGTCAACGTATAGCCGCCGGCGAGGTTCCAGTTGGCTTCAACGGAACTCGCATTCTGGTGCACGCTGACGTTCTGCCGGCCGTCGATGTTGCTTTCGCCTACCTGTGGATTCGCCCCGACCAGTGCCGCGCGGCGCCAGAACACGGGCCCGGCGCCATAGATCACGCTGCTGCCGCTGCTGGAGTTTTCCGTGTTGTATTCGTTGATCCAGCGCAGGCTGAAATCGTCGTTGGGTTTGAACAGCAATTGCCCGCGCAGGCCTTCGCGCTCACCGCCGAGCAGCGTTCGGTCGTCATGGTGATTGTTCAGATAGCCGTCATCGCGTGTGCGATAGAACGACAAGCGCCCGGCGAGGGTATCGGTCAGCGGCCCGGAGACCGTGCCTTTGCCCTGAAAGTAGCCGTCCTGCCCGCCCGACACTTCGAGGCTGCGCTCGGGGGTGAACGTCGGGCCACGGGTGGTGATGTTGAGCACGCCGGCCGTGGTGTTCTTGCCGAACAACGTGCCTTGCGGCCCGCGCAGCAGTTCCAGTTGCTCGACATCGAGCATGTCAAACGCGGCCATGCCGGGGCGACCGAGATAGACGTTGTCCAGATAAATCCCGGCACTGCCTTCCAGGCCATCGCTGGCCGGGTTGTTACCAATGCCGCGTACCGCAAGGCTGGAAACGCGGGCATGAACATAGGCGACGTTGACGCTGGGCAAGGCCTGTTGCAGATCCTGAATCTTGTAGATGCGCTGGCTTTCCAGGTTGGCGCCGCTGAGGGTGGTGATCGGCGTCGGCACGTCTTGCGACTGTTCTTCGCGACGGCGCGCGGTCACGGTGACCTGTTCAAGTCTGGGTGCCGATTTGTCGGCCTGGGCTGACGTCGCTGCTGACGATTTACTTTCTTCAGCGGCGAAGCTCTGGGTCGAACAGAGGACACCGGGCAGCGCCAGCCATAAGGAAAAGCTCAGGGGCTTGAGGCGATGGGCCGTGGTGGCCGAATAACGTAAAAGCATGGACGCAGAGCTCCTTTTATTGCCGCGCGACGCTATCGGTCGGGCTCGGTAGGCGTGCCATGCTAGAGCGTGTGAAGGAGAGAAAAGGGGCCTGCGCGGACAACCTGTGGTCCGCCGCAGACAAGTGACTCAAACCGCGATCGACAGTGCTCGCTCAGCCGCGAAAACAGTGGGCCGTGGCACGTAACGTTGAGGTTGCAACGGCAGATCATCACGGCGCCATTTACCGGGACTTGCGCCGGTCCAGCGACGGAACGCGCGATTGAAACTGCTCGGCTCATTGAAGCCCAGTCGATAACAGATTTCGTTGATCGAACAGTCGGTCTGACGCAGGTAACTGAACGCCAGTTGCCGCCGGCAATCGTCGAGCAACGCCTTGAAACTGCTGTCGTGTTTGAGCAAGTGCCGATGCAGATTGCGTACGCTCATGCCGAGTTCATCGGCAACCCGACTTTGCTGAACTTCACCCAGAGGCAAGTAACGAATAATCGCCGCGCGAACCCGCTCTGGCAGATTCAGGCGTCGTTGCCGTTCGAGATAGTCGTTGAGCACGCCGTCGAGTCCCTGAGCCACGGCGTGATTGGCTGTGGTCAGCGGTGCATCCAGCCAGCGGTTGCTGTACTCAATGGCGTTTTCGCCGGCGTCGAAGCGGATCGGGCAACCGAGCAAACGCGTCCAGCGCTGCGGATCTTCTGGAGCAGGGCGCGCCAATCGCACACCGTCCACGATGGGCAGATCCACCCAGGTTTGCCGGGTGAAGCGCACCGCGCAGGCAATCGACGCTTCGGTGGCGATTTGCTCCACTTCCGCGCCGTCGGCCACGCCGTAAACCATGCGCGTGCTGTGCGGCCCGCGCACCAGACTCATCGCCGCCGACGTGGTGATCACCGGGGCGTAACGCACGCCCCGTTGCAACGCTTCAATCACCGTCGAGCTGCTTTGCGCGGCGAAAAACAACCCGTGAAAGTCGGTCGGATAACTGTACTGCGCCACTTGCAGGCCGAAGCATTCGTCAGCACTGATACGCCGCGCCGCCCGCCAGAACGCACTCATGGCGGGGAGGGCGATGCGCTGATCGGGGTCATGCAGATGACAGCGACTGATACCGGCCTCGTGCAGCAACGGGGCGGCGTCGATGCCCCGTGCTTCCAGCGTGCGGGCGATGACTTGGGCCCAGGTGGCAATGGTATCGGTGCTTGGCATGGTGATTCTCCGGCGTGCTCGGTTATCCGTCCTCGGGGTGACTCAGGCGAGGCCTTCGGCGCTCAGTGTGTGCACCACCGATTCCCGGGCGCGGAAGCGACCGAGCGCAGCTTGCAGCGCAGGGAAATCGTTGAGCACACCGACGCGGGCGCTCCAGCCGAGGAACACGCCGAGGTAGGCGTCCGCCACGGTGAAACGATCGCCGACCAGATACTCGGTTTGCGCCAGTCGCGCTTCGATTGGTTTCAGGGCGTTGGTCAGTTGCTCCAGCGCTCGCTGGCGAATGCCGGGGAATGCTGTTTCATCGGCGCTGTAACGCTCGGGCCGATTGATCGGGCGAAACGCGGCGACGTGTACTTCGGTCGCGACGTAACCGAGCCAGCCCTGAATCTGCGCGCGCTCGACCGAACCTGCCGGGGCGAACAATTCTGTGCCGGGTTTGAGATCGGCGAGGTACGGCAGGATTGCGGTGTTCTCGGTGAGGAGCGTCTGGTTATCCAGCAACAGCGCCGGCACGCGGCCGGTCGGGTTGATCTGGCGATACGGCGAGTTCGGGTCGCCGAAGGTCACGCGCTCGACGCTGATCGGCAGTTGCAATTCGTGAATCACGACATGGGCGGCGAACGAGCAGGCACCGGGAAAAATGAACAGAGTGGTCATGGGCATTCCTTGTTTTAGCGGCTGGCTTGTGGGGTTTGCGAAGCGGTGTCGGTCTGTTGCAATGCGGCCTCGATGAAGCGCGGTTCGGCCCAGCTCTTCACGTCGAACCCTTTGCGGATCAGCTTCGCGTTGAGCGCCAGATCGACGCTGCGCTGCAAGTTGTCGAGGAACGGTGCGTCGAGTTGCGGAGCGAAAATTTTCACCAGCGATTGGTCTTTGGCATCGGTGGTGAGGATGTCTGCCGGGAAGCTGGCGAGCTTGGAAACGAGGTTGATGTAGTCCTGTTTATGGTCGTCGTTGCGCAACCAGGTGATGGCGGGTTGTTGCGCCTTGATCAGACGCGCGACCAGTTCCGGGTGCGCATCGACGAAAGCGCCACGCCCCAACAGCACGGCTTGCATGCTACCGGCGCCATCAAGGTCGACGGTGGTCAGCGGCAGCTCGGCGAGGCCGCGCGCCTTCAGCGCAATCACCCCGGCGCCGGACCAGGTGGCGTCAATCTGCTTGGCGGCCAGTGCCGCGTTGGCGGCGTTGTAATCGAGGTTGACCACTTTGTAGTCGCTTTCTTTCAAGCCCTGATGCGCCAGTGCCGAGGCAAACGAAAGCTGCGTGGCAGTCCCGCGAAAGATCGCCACGCGTTTGCCTTTCAATGCTTCGAGTGTGGTGATGCCCGAGCCGGGCTGCACCGCGAGGTAGAGTTTGACGTCACGCGCGGTTGCACTGAGCAGGCGCGTGTCGAGGCCACCGGCCTTGCCGATGATCGCCGGCAAATCGCCGAGGTACGCGAAGTCTTCCTGATTGTTGGCCAGTGCTTCGTTGATCGCCGGCCCCGCGCCTTTGAAGAAGTCCCAGCGGACCTTGATGCCGTCTTTCTCAAACTCCTTTTCCAGTGCCTGGCGATCGCGCAGCACATCGACAATCCCGGCGCCGCTGGGCGTCGGGCCCGCGCTGATGTCCGGCACGGCGATACGGATTTCCTTGACCGCATCGGCCATGACGGCACCGCTGACCAGGACGGCAGCGAGGGAAAGCGCCGCTGTGGCGAGGGAGATTGTGCTTGACGACGTCGTTCGAATCACGCGGATGCTCCTGCAAATTCCAGCGAGGTGCCGGATCGGAGGCGCAGATATAGCGGCGTGTGGTTGGAGAAATAAAATACTTAAAAATATGCGCTTTATTCGATTGCGGAATATAAGCGGTGGGGCAAAGCCTGCGCGTGCAATGCTTTGCGGGCATAAAAATTATGCGGGGCTGGCAGGCGCCGAAAAGTCCTTACCAGCGGGCTGAGCGGATGGCTGAAGTCCGCCCGGTATAACGCAGCAGGGGTGATCAGCTCTGCGCAGAATCCTGCGACTCGGGCGTTTCTTCAGTCGCCTGTTTCGCCCGGTCAGCCTTGCTGATGTATTTAGGTTTTTTCGGTGCCAGTTTGGCGCTGGCCTTTTTGGCCTTTTCCTTGAACAACTGCTTCAGCTTTTTTTGACGATTCATGGGTTCTGCTCGGTTTGAAATTGTTGAATTAAGGCTGCGATTTGCGCATGAAGCCTACGGGTTGAGGTAGGGCTTGACGGTGTCTTCGAGCAGGTCCACCAGCGCCGGGTCCATGAACGGGTAATCGTCGGGGATGTCCAGCGAGTAGATGCGCTTGTGCTCAAGCAGACGGGCGTATTCGGCCTGCAGGCGATTGAGGTGTTTGCGTTCCATGACGAAGATGAAATCGGCCCAGCGAATATCCGCCGGGCCGATCGTTTTGCGTGCGTTCGGGCTTGTGCCGGCGGAGCGGGCATTGAAGCCCTCACGGCGGCGCCAGATGGCCTCTGCCGTGGGGCTGCGCCACTGGTTGCGGCTGCAGACAAACAGAAGATTGGTCACGCTTGATCCAACAATTGGCGAGTGGAGCGAATGGGATAGCTCATGCCGAGTTGGCGTGCCCTGATCAACTTGTCGCCACGGGTGTACATCAGCTTCCAGTTCTTGGGCGGCTTGAACTTCAGCGGATCGGCCGCTTTGCCATTGCCGTGTTTACGGGCCTGCTGACGTCGCCAGGCGCGGGTTCTGTTCATGGTCATTTCCTCGTGAATACCGGGTTCAGCAGCCGCGGTAATACGAGTTGTGGCTATGGTAAGCGTGAATCGGTGCAGTGGCTAGGCGGCGATGGCGAATATTGATCAGCGCAAGGCGTACACGTTGGCTTCGATCAGCGTGCCGTCGGCCAGCGTCACGGCGGTCACAACCCGCTGGTACTCGGCGCCTTCAAACGCATCGAGGTCGTCCCAATGGGCAGGGAAGTTCTGCGATGAAAATACGAAACCCTCGATTACGTCGCCATCATCCGCAATCACCAGCCCCGGAAAGCCCATTTCGGCGCCCCAGCCCGCCTGCGTCAGTCGACCTCTGAGCGAGGCCGGCTGCCAGGTGCCACCGATGTTCTGCATGACATGCTCATTCGGCCGCCCCGGGCCCAGGGTTCCATAAACGAATAGACGCTCCACGTTAGTTCCTTGCGATCAAAAGAGTGGAATCCTGACGCATGGCGCGGGGCGCGGCAACGGCAAATCCTCACATCGCGATAAAGTCTCGAACGGCCTTGATCGTCGGCGCCGGCGCTTCCTCCATCAGCCAGTGTCCCGCTGCCGGAATCACCACCTCCGTGACGTTGTCCGCAGCGTTGCGCATCACGATCGCTTCGTTATTGCCGAAGGACTTTTCACCGCCGATGGCCAGCACCGGCATGCGCAGTTTTTGCTGCAGCACAGGTGCGTTGTCGATGGCGTCCTGGCGGATGCTGCGGAACTGCGCAAACGCTGCATGCATGGCACCGGGCCGGGCATAGAGTCTGGCGTAGTGTTGGCGAGTGCCCTCGTCGATTTTAGCGGGGGTGCCGGCGAACTCGTTCCAGAAACGGTCGAGGTAGATCCGCTCGCGTCCGGCCACCAGACGCTCCATGTCCGCACCGCCGAAATCGAAGTGCCAGAGCATCGGTGAGCGAACAATGTCGTTCCACGGCGTGATGCCGGGAACGGGCGCATCCATCACCACCAGCCGATCGGTGAGCTGCGGATAGCGCGCTGCATAGGCGAAGGCGACCATGGTGCCGATGTCATGGCCGATGACCACCGAATGTTCGATCTTCAGCGCGGCCAAAACGGCGCGAATGTCCGCCGCCTGAGTCTTCTTGTCGTAACCGTCTTGCGGGATCGACGACAACCCCATACCGCGCAGATCGGGCACCACCACCGTGTGATCACGCGCCAGATCCGCCGCGAGCGGCGCCCACATATCACCGGTATCGCCAAAACCATGCAACAGCACCACGGCCGGGCCTTTGCCGCCGACACGCACATGCATCGTCGCCCCGTCGGCCTTGATCTCCTGGGTGTGGAAGGTCGCGGGGAACGGCGTCACGTCGGCGTGGGCCGGCAGGCTCAGGGCGAGCAAGGTGAGAGCGGCAAGCAGTGGGCGCGTCATGTCGATGGTTCCAGGGCGGGGGGCGGTGGAGTGAGCGTAGACGCCTGCGCGAATTCCGACAGGGCTGTCAGATCCACACGTCATTATCGGCGGTGCGTTCGCCCCCCTCATCGCCCGTGTTCAACACACCCCGAGGCTCGATCATCATCACGCGGGCCTCACCCTCGGCGGCCGTGCGGTGCTCAACGCCACGCGGCACGACATACAACTCGCCCGGTTTTACGTAGACACAGCCTTCGCGCAAGTCAATGCGCAGCGTGCCCTCGATCACCAGAAACGCCTCGTCGGTGTCGGCGTGGGTGTGCCAGATGAATTCACCTTCGATGCGCACGACTTTGAACTGGTAGTCGTTCATTTCGGCGACGACGCGCGGGCTCCATTGGCGATCGATCAGCGCGGCCTTGTGCGCCAGGTTGACGGGTTGCAGGTTGGGTTTGGCGCAAGTGAAGTGCATGACGAATCCTCTAAGAGTCGGGAGTCGTCAGCCTAGCGAAGGGGTGGGTTGCGCGGCTTGTACGATCCTGCAAGTGGACGGTGCGCGCGCATGCGCTCCAGCCAGCGCGACGGCGATACGCCGTAACAACGGGTGAAGTGGCGGGTCATGTGGCTTTGATCATGGAAGCCTGCGGCCAGCGCGGCGTCGACCAGGCTGAAGCCGTCGAGCGCCAGGGCGCGGACTTGATCCAGACGGCGCAAGGTCACGAATCGATAGGGGCTGGTGCCAAACAGCACCCGGAAGTCGCGCGACAGGCTCCAGCGCTCGCGGCCGCTGGCGTGTTCAAGCATCTCCAGGGTAATCCCCAGGTCGAGGTGTGCCAGGATGAATTCCCGGGCCCGCTCGGCCGCCCGGTAATCCAGCAGTTTGCGCCCGCGCGGTTTGCCGGCGACGGCTCTCATGGCGGTGGCCAGATCAAACAGCGCGTCCTGTTCTTCCAGCGCGTCGAGCGGATGGTCCATGGCCTGGACAAACGTTGCGCTGGCCCGGTACAGGCGCGGATCGCTCGACAAACCGCCCGCAATGTAGGGCAGTGGCTCGCCGCCGAGGACCTGTTGAATCAGGGCCGGATCGATGTAGGCCATGCGATAGCGAAAGCCTGCCGCTGTGCCGGCGCTGCCGTCGTGCAGTTCATCGGGGTGCAGGATCAGCGTGTTGCCGGGTACGCCGTGACGCAGCGAGCCCTTGTAATGAAAGCTTTGCACCCCCGCCAGCGTGCGGCCGATGGAGTAGGTGTCGTGCCGGTGCGGGTCATAGCCATGCCCACCGAACCAGGCCTCGATTCGCTCTACCTGACCGGGTTGGGCATTGCGGATGACCCAGTCGGTGGCGGGGGAAGATTCGCGTCGATCCATTGTTTCAATGTCCGGTAGGGAAGGGCTGCACGGGAGGCCAGCGCCGAACTGCCAATCAGTGATTGTGCCACCTGCACGTCTTGCCGATTGAACGAGCAGTCAGCTGTCGTGGTGCCAATCTCGATCATCCCGGCACTGACGTCGAGGTCGCTGCCGTGCCCCCAGCGCAAGGGTGCGCCATACGCCACGAGGTCGTAGATCATGCTCTCGCCGAGCACTTGGTCGTTGCGATTATCATACAAGCGAAAAAATCGCGGGTATTCCCACCTGACGAACCAACTGCGCTCCAGTGATCCGTCCGGTGGCGACTGCGGATGAAACGAACTCGGCAACAGCCAAAACGGTTTGAACAGTTGCACGCGGAAGCAGCCGTCTGGACTGTAGTCAGCGGCTCCGTCGCGTTTGGCCAGGGCCTTCTCCCACCATTGGGACATGCCCCAGAGTCCGGCGTAGAAGACCAGCAGTCCGAGGATGGCCCACACGATTCGGCTTCTGCGGGTCATGACAAGCGCAGGCCCATCTCGATGGCGCGGTGCTCGAAGCCGAACTCCGCGTAAATCCGTATGGCGCGTTCGTTGAACGGCCAGACTGTCAGCCGCAAATCCTGGGCGTCGTGTTCGATGGCCCAGTCCTTGACGCGTTGCATCAGACCGCGACCGATGCCTTTGCCCCAGAACGGCTCGGCGACACACACCGAGCCAATGCGCACGACATTCTGCGGCTGCATCAGCGGCCCGGCGCTGGCCGACAGGTTGGCGGTAATGAACGCGGCGGCTTGACCATCGACAGTGGCGAGAAACGCCACTTGACCGGGTTTCTCGAAAATACCGGACCAGTGCGGTAAGTCACGCGAATAGTCTTCAGTGGCGGCTGCGTAGATGTCGGGGCGGGCGTCGTGGTGCACCGAATTGAGCAGTTGGCCCAACTCACACATCGTCAGTGCATCTTGCGCCGTGGCGATTCGGTAAATGATGGTGGCTTCCATGGCGGATAACGCTCCTTGAAGTTGGGGTGATCGTCGAGCGGTGTCTCAGCCAGGACAAATGGTTCGTTCGCCCAGGCGTTCAACCAATCGGACGAGATAGCCATCCGGGTCCTGGACGATGAATTCGCGCTGGCCGACCTCGACACTGTCAGCCCGATACCAGGTGTCTTTGCAGGCTCGGAAAAGGCCGAACCCTGCCTGCTCCAGATTGTTGAGGATGGGAGCAACTGCCACCACGTCGATCTGCAGGTTGATGCCTCGCCCAAACGGCTTGCTCAGCGCTGCAGTCAACCACTGCCCGGCGCTCGGATCAACCTGTTCAAGCATCACTTGCCCGCCATTCAGGTCGAGGTAGGCGAAGCCGTCTTCGGCGCGTTGGTAGGCGATATTGAATCCCAGGCAAGCCACCCAGAATGCCAGACTGGCTTGCAGGTCGCTGACCATCAGTTCCGGAACCAGTGTGTTGCGTTCGAGCATGAGTAGACTTCCGTTTCAAAGTTAATCGCCCGTCGCGAGGTACGCGTCCTGGGTGTCATGCAGTACGTGTGCCGTGTCGAGTGCGTGGCGGACGATGCGCAGTTCTTCGCCCGTGAAGCGTTTCCTGCCGATTTGCTGATACATGCCGCCGGGGTCGCTGTGCAAGGAGAAAAAACCGACAATCTGCTCCTCGGTGACCTCAAGAATCAACTCCATAAACGCTTCGTGCCTGGCGCTCGCGTTCAGGTAGGTCAAGCCGTCGACGACAGCAGTGCCACACGCGGTCAGCTCCTCCCACGTCAGCGCATTGTGCTGCAAATGCCATGCGCCTGAGTCCTCCGGCAGTGCGCGCAGCGCCGAGAGCAGGTTCTCGCGGGACAGAACACTGAGTTCAAAGCGATGTTTGCCCCTGCTCAGATGCATCGAGGACGCTGAAGATGGCACCGGCCTGACGACGCGGGCTTGCAACAAGTAGCTATGGGCGATTTCCGAGGGTTGTTCACTCCAGCCATTCAAGTCCGAAACGGGCGGGCACCAGATGAGCTGCAGGGTTTCACCGATGTGCAGCGTGTCGTGGTGGTCGAAATACGCGAAGGTTGTTTGACCCGCGCGCGGCACAATGTCCGCAAGCTGGATAATCGGCGCGCTGTAGTCAATGCCTTGGTCGAGGGACCAGAACATCGGGCTGTAGATTTTCATCGTCGAACACTCGGGTTACTGCGGGGAGTCCGATTGAAGCGCCGCCCAATGCTTCATCTCTTCAGCGATGAAATGGTTGACCAGATCGCTGTACATTTTCTCGATGGCATCCGGGTTCAAGCCCTCGGCCTCAGCCCATTCACGACGGATCGCCAGCATGGCGTTGAAGCGCTCCGGCGCACGCACCGACGTCGCCGAGGTCTTGAATTTCGAGGCCGCCAGCACGTACTGAAAGCGCTGGCCCAGCAGCTCGATGACCTGGTGATCGAGTCGATCGATTTCTCGGCGAATGTCCTGCATGTTGGCGCAGTCGGCGGGGGGGATTGGCTTGATGACGTCCATGTGCATTCTCTTTAAAAGTGCGCAAGTGTAAATCAAACACTTGTCGATTTTTCCAGGAATCGTTGCGGACGGCACGGCACCAGCGCCGCTGCGAGCGCTCCATCGACGATCTCTTCGCTGACCAGACGACCCACCGTCGCTGCCAAGGTAACGCCGGGATGCATGACGCAGACGTAGGCGCCGCCGATGCCGGGCAGATAACCGACAATGGGCACGCCGTCTTCAGGCATGGGCCTGAGCCCGATGCACGCGGCTTCCGGCTCGATGGCGGTGATCGCGCCAAGTTCGTGCTGAATGGCTTTGGCGGTTTGTAGCGCGATGGCCATGGGCTGATGCTCGGGCGCATCGCTCACGTAATCTTCTGCGGCGAGCAATGTTCCATCGGCGCCCTGGCGCACTTCCATGGCAGGGCTGGAGATGATGCCGTTGACCATATCCGCCTGAGCCTTGTAGCGGATGAACATCGCCGGGGAGGCTGCCAGTGGCAGGCTGATGTTGAGCATTGCTGCCAGGGGGAGGGTGCCGGTGCCCGCTGCGAGAATCACCGTATCGGCAGCGATGCTGCCCGTTGCGGTCTCGACGCCGGTCACGGTGGAGTTTTGCGTGGTAAACCCCGACACCGGGGTCTGCGTCAGTAACTTCGCGCCAAGCGCCTGAGCGGCGGCGATCAGCACATGGGTCGCCTGTACCGCGTCGAGCGCACCTTCTTCAGCTTTGTACAAAGCCTGCTGCGGAGGATGTTTGAGGTTGGGCTCAAGGCGCTGAATCTCGGCGCGCGATAATAGCGATACTGACGCCGAGGCGCCGCAAGCCTTTATCACGTCTGCAGAATAAGACAGCGCACCGGTCCAGCGAATGTTCAGCGCTGGCAGCTGTGTTTCGAGACGGTGGTACGCGTCGATCGCCGTGCCACGCAGCAATGCGATCGGGTCGTGCCCGAGGTGGGTGGTGTTGATCCATGCAAATGAACGCCCGGTGACACCGCTCGCGATCTCACCGGCCTCGATCACCGTAACCTGCGCGCCTTTCGCCGCCAGGTGATACGCCAGCGAGGCGCCGACGATGCCGGCGCCAATCACCACGATGCGCTTGTTTGCTCCCTTGCCCATGCCCGCCACCTCCGTGTTGTCGACCGATGACGGTACTACAACCGGAGTTCAGGGTGGTTGGCAATATCAGGCAGAAGTGTGGGTGACATGCTTGGGCCCGGCCAATGCCCACGCAATCAAGCCGAACAGCGGTACAAACACGATCAATACGATCCACACGCCCTTGTTACTCGATTTTCCCTCGCTCTTGCGCACCCGATTGATGGCCCAAAGCTCGATAAGCAGAAGAACTGCCGCCAGTACGATCCACACGGTTTCGATATGCATTGGCTACCTCCTGATGGTCTATGCGTTAGGTGGCGTGTGGCGGGGCGGGTTCATTTATTTTTATCGAGCGCCGCGAGTTTGCGCGCCAGATCGAGCGCAACCCGCCCGCTGTTCAGCGTGGGCAGCAAGTGCGTGAAGGGGATGTCGATCAGGCGGTTTTCGTGCACGGCACGCAGTTGCGACAGCACCGGATCGTGGCTCAGCAGATAGCGTTTGCGGCGGGCCGGTGACCATTCGGCGTCGGCTAGCAGGATCACGTCCGGGTCGCTGGCGAGGAGGGTTTCGCGGCTCACCGTCACCCGGTACAAATTAATCTCGGCGAACACATTGCGGGCGCCGGCAGCGGCCAACAGCGGGGTGACGAAACCGCGCTGGCCTTCGCTGTCGAGGCCTTTGACTTCGCTGTCGAGATAGAACACCGACAGCGGTTTTTCCGTGCCGACCAGCGCACGCACGCTGACGAGGTCCGCGTCCATGGCGTCGATCAGTTGCCGAGCCTGCTGCTGTTTGTCGAGTAACTGGCCCAAGGTCAGCAGGTCGTTGCGCACATGCCCGAAGTAATCCAGTGAATGCCCGGCGCAGGCCGACTCCAGCAAGTACGAGCCGACGCCGTTGCGCGCCAGCCCCGAGCGCGATGTCACGCCGTCACCAAACGCGGTGGCGAAGCCGCCGATCACCAGGTCCGGCCGCTGCGCGTACAGCACCTCGCTGGCCGGGTACTGACGGGCGATCACCGGCACGCCGAAGTACTCAGCCTGACGCTGGCCGGAATCGGTGTCGTCCAGATACGCCACGCCAACCAGCGCAGGCCCGGCCCCCAGCGCCAGAACGATGTCCGCCGCGTGCTGATTGAGCGCGACGATCCGTGACGGCGGCGCGGCGTTCCAGGTTTCGCCGCAGTTGCGGTAACTGTCGGCCAATACCGGTGCTGTGCCGAGCAGGGCTGCCAGGCATAACCCAAGCGTTTTCATGGCTGCGCTCTGATCAGCAAATCCTCGACCACCTCACCGCCGACCAGATGCACCTCGACCAACCGCTGCACGTCAGCCTTGCTGTGCACGCCATACCAGCACGTCTCCGGGTACACCGTCAGCACCGGCCCCAAATTGCACGGAAACTGACAATGCGTGCGCGTCAGCAACACGCCGCCCGGCGTCTCGATGCGGTCATGTTCCAGCAAGTGCCGGCGCAGGGTTTTCCATAACTGCTGGGCACCGCGCTGAGTGCAGCGCGGGCCGGTGCAGATGAACACGTGGCGGGCATGCGGCGGCACGTGCGACCAGTCCGGGTGCGTGTCGACGCCGTCGATGGTTTTGATCTCACTCATCAGAAGCGATACGTGTAGCGCACTTCGGAGGTGAGCGGCCGCCCGAGGTTGTCGACGTTGCTCGAACGGCTGGTGACGTAATCGCGGTCGAACAGGTTTTCCACCAACAGGCTGACGCGGTGCTGATGGGCGCTGTCGAGGTAGCGATAGGCGTCGGCATCCACCACCGAATAATGACCGTACTCGACCTGCTTCGAACTGGTGATGTCGCGGATATAACGGATCGCTCCGCCAGCGCCCCACAGGCGATTTTCCGACTCATAACCCACGCGCGAGCGGGCGAAGAAGCTCGGAATGTCATTGATGGTCACGCCCGTGCGCGACTCGGTGAGGTTGCGGGTCATGTCCGCCTGCACACTCCATTGGTCATTGAGCGCCAGTTTGGCGTCGGCCTCGAAACCGCGCATGCGGATCTGCCCTTCACCGTTGACCCACTGAATGTCGTCGAGGGTTATCAGGTCGTCGATCTTGCGTTTGAACAGGGTCACGCTGGCGCTGAATTCGCGGTCGAGCAAAAAGCCTTTGTAGTCGAGGCCCAGCTCGGCGTTGCGGCTTTTTTCCGGTTTGAGGTTGCGGTTGCCGAGCTCGTCGCCCGGTTCGTTGACGAACAGTTGCTCGGCATTCGGCAGCTTGTAGGCGCTGCCGTATTGACCGCGCAGCGACCAGTTGTCGTTGAGGTCATACAGCGAAGTGAGCATGCCGACCGTGGCGCTGTCGCCGCCGCCCATGGCCTCGTGACGGACGCCGATGCTGGGATGCCAGTCGGGCAGGGCGTCGATCTGCGGGCGCAATTGCGTATAGATCGCGTGGGCTTCGGCCTTGTCGTTGTCAATGATCAGCACATCGTCCTGACCCTTGAACCATTGGTTGTCGCTGCCGAACACCAGCACATGGCCGCCGGGCAGTTCAGCCTTGCCTTCGGCCTGCACGCCCCAGTCAGTGAAACCCCAGTAGTCGTTGTGATTGATGACTTTGGTGGCGCCGCCCTCGACATTGTTGACCCGGGTGTAGCGCGTGTCCCAATCGTTGATGTGGCCTTTGACGAAGTAGCTGAAGCGCTCGTTGAGGCTCTGTTCGAACGTCGCGGTAGCGATCTGCTGCACACGGTCGTTGGTGGTGTTGTGATTGTCCACCGGGCGGGCGAAATCGAGGTTGGCGTCGGCGTATTGATAAAACAGCTCCAGCCGCGAATCGTCGCCGAACGACTGGATCGCCTTGCCACCGAACGTGGTGACTTCGTAGGCACGCTTTTTCTCGGTGACGTTTTTCAGGTCGCGGTTGCGATACGGTTGATAACCGTCGGAGACGTTGTGGCTGACGTACGCCAGCAAACCCAGATCGCCAAAACCGTTGGTGAAAATGTTCTCCACTCGCGCGTCTTCGGTGGTGCCGCCGAAGGTGTCGACGCCCAGATTCACTTCGCCCATGGCTTGGCGCGACTGCGGGCTGCGGGTGACGATGTTGATCACCCCCGACACCGCTTGTGTGCCGAACAACAGGCTCTGCCCACCCTTGAGCACTTCGATGCGCTCGATCGCGTTGGCCGGCAGGGTGTCGAGATAGAGGCCGCCGTACAGGCGATTGTTCAGGCGCACGCCGTCGAGCAGGATCAGCGTGTCGTCATTGCGCCCGCCCAGCAGCGAATAAGTGCCGTAGTCGAACGGGCCGTTTTTCGGCGCGACGTAGAGGCCGGGAATGAACATCTGCATGACCCGGCTGACGTCGGCACTCGGCCCGGCGCGTTCGATCTGTTCGCGGCTGACGATTTCGACTTTGCTGCCGTAATGCGCCATGTCGGCGACGGTGGTGGACTCCACCGACGGGGCGGAAACGATTTGCTGATTGAGTTCCAGCGCCGTGTCGTCGGCCAGCAACAGAGGGCTGAACAGGCAGCCAAACAGAAGGGTTGGAGCAGAGGTGTTGAAAGGTCGAATCATTGTCTTCTCGAAAAGGATCTTCGCAGAAGAGCATGCAGGAGAAGGCATCGCGCACAGCCAATACCGGCCCATGCCCGCCCACCGCAGGATTTTGCCAAACAGACATTTCGGGCCGGTCTCCGGGCTCGCGCGTATCGAGGCTTTCACCTTCCCATGGCCGTCTGGCCACAGTGGTTTGTTGAAAGCATCACGCGCCTACCGTTGCGGGGGCAGCACCGGACTTGTTCGATTCGAACGTACCGGTTTCCCGTTTCATCCCATGCACGGCGGCATGGGACACCTGAAACAGGGCGGCATCTGAACATTCGAAAGACCGTTCGTCAACTTCTGCGCACCTTCGGCAACTACTACGGTAATCCACGCAACTTCATGGTCTCGGTCAAGGCGCGCTTCTAACCTCAGGCCACACCCTCCAGCGCCGCGTGGTCGATGACCACGTTGGCGCGCGTTCGATAAAAGCGCAGAAACTCCTCGGCCGGCATCGGTTTGCCGAACAGCCAGCCCTGGCCGTAATGCACGCCGTGGTCGCGCAGGTAATCGCGTTGCGCCTCGGTTTCGATGCCTTCTGCGACGATCTTCAACCGCAAGCTTTTGGCCATTTCGATGATGTGCCCGGTCACGGAGCCGGTCGCCGCATCCTGATAAATGTTGTCGACGAACGACTTGTCGATCTTCAGCACGTCCAGCGGCAATTGCTGCACATGCTGAAGGCTGGAAAACCCGGTACCGAAGTCGTCGATGGCTGCCAGATAACCGAGCGAGCGCGCCTGATTGACGGTGGCGCGGGCGGCGTCGATATCGACAAAACCGCGTTCGGTGGCTTCCAGCCAGATCTGCTTCTGCTGCACGCCGGCGTTGCGGGCAGCCGCTTCCAGACCGGGCAGGAAACGACCGCTGCTGACATCCCTGGCCGCCAGATTGATCGCCACGTGCAGTTGCCGTTCCTTGACCAGCAGCGGACCGAGGTCGCGCATCACCGCATCGATCACCTGATCGGTGATCGGCAAAATCAGGCCACTGTCCTCGGCCAGCGGAATGAACGCATCGGGGCGCACCAGCGTGCCGTCCGGATGGCGCCAGCGCACCAGTGCTTCGGCGCCGACACAGGCGCCATCGCTGAGGCTGACGATCGGTTGGTAGTGCACGATGAACTCGCGATTGCGCACCGCCAGTTTCAGCTCGGCCAGCGGCGACAAGCGCTGCCGGGTGCGGCGGATGATCAGCAACATCAACACACCGGCGAGCAAGCCGCCAATCGGCAACAGCAGCATTTCCCGGCGGACCAGCCCCTGCATCAATTCATGGCGCGACAGCGTGGCGATGGCCACCCAGTCGCCGTTGTGCACGAGGGTGTACAGATAACCGTCTTCAAGGCCTGCGTGCGGGCCTGAGTGCACTCGACTCAGAAAATGCTCGGCCCCCGGGCGCGAGGCGCTGACCAGTTGGCCGGTCGCGGTCGCGACCGCCAGATGCAGATCGTCTTCGAGCATCACCTGGAGGAATTGCTCAGGGTCGACCAGCACATTGAACGCTGCATATTGCAGGGCCATCATCGGTTTGGCCGGGACGATGCGTGACTGCACACCGAGCGACACGCGCACGCCATCGGCGCTGGTGAAGTCTTCGCGCCAAGGGACGGCGTGATGACCGACCGGCCCCCAGGAACCGCAGGCGTAAATCTCTTCCTCGACATAGCCGACTGACTTCACCGAGAAGGTGTTGATGGTCAGCAGGCGCATCTCATCGATGCTCTCGGGCGTGCACGGTACCAGGTGGGAACCGGCGATGGCTTTCAGCGCCCCGGCGGCTTCGTTGAACGTGCCGTTGGCGCGGCTGGAGGCCACGGCGGCGAGGGTTTCCAGACGCTGCTGAGCAGACGCCAGATTGAGCATCCAGGCGAGGTAGCCCATCAGAATCACTGGCAGCAAGACACACGGAAACCCCAGGAGAATGCTCCCCCAGACGATGCGTTTTTTGTTCATTTGTCGCCACCTTGGCCACAGGCCTGTGACGTGCGCACAGCACGGCTGTATCCAGCAAAGACAGAGTACGGCGGCAGCGGTTTACCGATATTGCTGCAGATCAATGTCGGTGATGAATGGATTAAGCCTCGGCGCGGTTTTGCTCCTTCTTTGGAAATAACTACTAAGGTCTATAGCTGTGATCAGCAGGCAACATTCAAGTGGCGCCGAGCGTGGCCCGTTCGCCGTGGATAACACCGGACAAGGAGGTTTTCATGCAACGTGTTTGCGAGCACTCCATCGGCGGGTTTGCCCCGCATTTGCTGCGCAGTGCCGTGGTGGTCGCCATGACCAATGCGCTGATGCTGACAGACGCGCAGGCCGCCTGCGGACCGCTGGCGGCGGGTGCCTATAACGTCTCGCAAACCTGTATGCCCGCTGCGACTGTCGATGCGGCGATCAGTACTCAAGCGGGGACGAGCATTACCACCACGGCGGGGTCGTCACTGCTCAGCCGCGGCAACAACGCCAACACCACGCTGACCCTCAGCGGCACGACGATCGACAGCACTCCGCCCACGGCCGCGAACGCGGTGTTTGCCAACGTGATTGGCAGCACCGGCAACGCTGACCTGTCCGTCGATGGCGGTACCAACACGGTCAACGTCGGCGGGAGTGGGCTCGACGCCCTGGCAATCACCAACGCCGGCAGCGGGTCGTCGACGTTCTCGGTCAGTTCCGGCACCACGCTGAATATTCTCAACAGCGTGGTCGGCAACGAGCACGATGGCATCGACATCAACGCCAGCGGCGGCGGTGCGATCAACCTCAGCCATCAAGGCAGCGGGCAAATCACCTTGCTTGGCGGTAACGGCATCTGGACCAAGGCCACCGGCAGTGGCGAGAGCAACGTCAATGTGGGTGCCGGGGTGAGTATTCTGGTGAACAACGACGATGCGCTGTCTGCCGGGCTGCCGATCATCGACGATACCTTGCCGACTGCCGGCATCGGCAACCACGCCGGGGTTCACACCCGAGCGGTCAACGGCAACACCACCGTGGTGAGCGCCGCCAGCGTGCAAGCCATCGGCATGAACGCCTTCGGCCTCTTCACCGAAGGCGGCGCCGGCAATACCCGCCTGACCAATAACGGCACCCTCAGCACCAATGGCCTCAACGGTTTCGGCATTCGTTCCTTTTCCACGGTCGGCAGTATCGCCATCGTCAACAACGGTGCGATCACCACTACCGGCGGTGCCGCCCACGGTATCTACGCCAACGACAACGTCGGTGGCAGCGGGTCGATCAGTATCGACAACAACGCGCCGATCACGGTGGGCAGCACCGCGAACACCGCCGGTTCAAGGGCGATCTACATCATCAAGCGCGGTACCGGCGATGCGACGGTCACCGGCAGCGGCAATCTCAGCGTACTGGGCAGCCCCAACACCACGCGGGCTTACGGCATCATCGTCAGCGCTGAAAACAACAACGTGCTGATCGATTATTCCGGCGACATTTTTGCCAGTGGTTTTGGTGCGGGCGGCATTCGGGTCGACTCGACCGGTGGCAACGTGCGGGTCAACTATTCCGGCGACCGCATCGAAACACTGCACAGCAACGCCAACGGCATTTATGTCTCGACCCAGGCGCCGACGGGCACGGTCGACGTCAACGCTGGCGGCACGATCATTACCCATTCCGATGCCGGCTCAGGCGACGGCACCGGCATCGGTTCGTTTGGCATACAGGCGCTGACTGTGGGGGGCAATGTCGGCGTCACGTTTACCGGGCCACTGATCGATGTCAACGGCGCTGGCGCGGCGATTCTGGCGGGCAATGCGTTCAACGCCGGCAGCGGCGTCGGCACGCTGAACGTCAGTAACAGCGGTGAGTTGATCGCGCGCGGCGATCAGCAGCGCGGTATTCGCACGTTGTCGGTCAGCGGCAGCCAAACCATCGTCAACAGCGGGGCGATCCAGACGCTTGGCGTCAGCAACAGTCAGGGGATTCTTGCGCAGGCTTCAGGCGCGGCGAGCCTTTCGCTGACCAACAGCGGGGCGATTACCAGCAAGGGCAGCGGCTCGTCAGCCATCGACGCGCTGACCGAGGGCGGCACGGTCAGTGTCAGCAACACCGCGACCCTGCAAGGTGGGCGCGCAGACAGCAGCGGCGTGGCCCTCGGCGGTGCGACGCAAACGTTGAACAACGCCGGCACGATCGGCGCGCTCAGCGATGTCGCGGTGCGCGCCGATGCGACCACGCCGGGCACGGCGTTTTCGCTGAACAACACCGGGCAGATGACCGGTTCGGTGAATGCGGTGAGCGCCAGCAGTAACGTCAGCAACAGCGGCACCTGGACGCTGCGCAACTTTGTCGACAGTAGCGGTAGCGGCACGCGTGATACCTGGGGTGTCGCCACCGGTGATCTCGGTTCGGCCGGCAACAACAGCATTGATAACAGCGGGGTCATTCGCTTGGCAGCGCAACCGGCGACGGGCATCGCCAACTTCACTGCCAGCGGTGCCTATTTGCCCTTGGGCCAGGCGGCCAACACGCCGACACCGGGCGGTGCGGTGCAGGGGCAATTGCTCGGGGTGAGCCGTTTCACCCACAGCGGCACCCTCGACCTGGCCGCTGGCGGGAACACGGTCGGCAATGTCTTGCTGATCAGCGGTGCGAACACGGCCGGCACCGACGGTGGCGGGGTCTTCGTGTCCAACGGCGGCAGCCTGTTGCTCAACACCACGTTGAACGGCGGCGGGGTGAACAGTCGCTCGGACATGCTGGTCGTCGACTCGACCATCACCGGCAGCGGCGGCGCCACCGGATTGGCAGTGAGCAATGTCGGTGGGCAGGGTGAGTTGACTCAGGGCAACGGCATCGCTGTCGTCGAACTGCTCAATAAAACCGAGGCGGCCAGCGACCCCAACGCGTTCCGCCTGGCCCGCCGGGTGGTCGCCGGGCCGTATGAGTATCGCCTGCAACAAGGTGCCGAGGACGGCAGCGCCAAGGACACCTGGTACCTGCGCTCGGATGCGCCGACCCCGGATGATCCGCCAGGCCCTGATCCCGAGCCAACGCCTGCGCACGTGCCCAATTACCGGCCGGAAGTGTCGTTGTACGGCGCGGTTCCGGCGCTGGCGCTGGTCTACGGCCGGACGATGGTCGACACCCTGCACGAGCGCGTCGGCGAAGAACGCCTGAATGCCGGCGATCCGTTGCCCAAGGACGATGAATCCACGCTGGCGCCGTCCATGGGCTGGGGGCGGGTGATCTATCGCAGTGGTAAACAGGATGGCGACACTAAAAACGCCTTGGGCAATACGCCCGAATACAACTACGACCTGACGGCTTTTCAGGTCGGCACTGACCTTTATCGCAAGGTCAGAACCGATGGCAGTCACGAGCAGGCCGGGATTTCCCTGTCGGCCGGCACGATCGACGCCGGCGTCAGCCACTACACCCGTCGCGCCGCCGGCGAAGACACCTTGCGGGCTTACGGCGTGGGCGCCTACTGGACGCACTTCGGCCCGTCCGGCTGGTACCTGGACGGTGTGCTGCAGGTCAACCGCTTCGACATCGAGGCCAAACCCAACGACCTCGGCAAACTGAAAACCCGTGGCTGGGGCTACACCGCGTCGCTGGAAAACGGCTACCCGTTCGAGGTCGACAAGGACTGGTACGTCGAACCGCAATTGCAGGCGATCTACAGCTATGTCGACCTCGACAGCAGCGATGACGTCGGCGCGAAAATCCGTTTTCGCGACGTCGACTCACTGATCGGCCGGGCCGGCGTGCGCATCGCCAAGGACTGGGACACCGAAGGCGTCGATAAAAGCGCACGGCGCACCAACGCGTGGATACGGCCGAGTGTCTGGCATGAATTCAAGGGCCAGCCGAAGACCGAGTTTTCCTCCGAGTCGGGTTACATCCCGTTCGAGTCGGACATTCAAGGCACGTGGGGCGAGGTCAACGTGGGCGTGGATTACCAGGCCAATCGACGCACCACGTTTACCGCGTCGGCGGGATATCGCCAGGGCTTTGATGGCGACAGCCACGGGTGACGCGATGCTCGGGTTCAAGATCAATTTTTAGGTACCCCAGACAACCCCGCGCAGCACTGCAAAACCCTGTAGGAGTGAGGTTGTTCGCGATGCGGTGGGTCAGTCGGTATCGTCGGTACAGGTAATCCGCTATCGCGGGCAAGCCCGGCTCCCACAGGATTCTCTGGTGCGCATAACCCAGCGCAGCACTGCAAAACCCTGTAGGAGTGAGCCTGCTCGCGATGCGGTGGGTCAGTCGGTATCG